>DATKHW010000526.1:0-3381 GCA_035546275.1 Gemmataceae bacterium | reverse complement strand
CACCGACTTCCGCAGCGTCTACGCCACGATCCTGGATCAGTGGCTCGGCGTGGATAGCAAGGACGTGCTCGGGGCGAAGTTCGATCCGGTGGAGATTCTGAAGAGCTGACGGAACGGATCTACGCTGGAGCCCGCAGCGCTAGCAAGGGTTTTTCCCTTGCTAGCGCTGCGGGCTGGTTTGCTTGTCAGTTGTTCTTACCGCAATTCCCCGCGCCGCGCATCCACGCCCAAACCCATCATCAGAATCGCGACGAGGACGTGCTTGGCCACCATCAGCCCGATGATGGCCGGCAGGATGCCCAGCGTACACGTCCAGCCGGTCGCCACGACCGTCGCCGACGCGGCCGCCACGAGCATCAGCCGGCGGCGGAAACGACGCATGCGATCGTCGTCGGCGGCGCCGATGCGCGGCGGAGCGGGCGGGGGTGCTACTATGGCCATGCGACGTTCCAGGGATTGGGCGCCGTCTCGGAGCGAGGTCTAGTCTATCAAGAAAGGGGTTGCGGAGTCCATGCCCCGCGATGGGAAGCTCCGTTACTTCGTCGGCGGCGAATCCGGCTCGGCATCCACCGCTTGCACGACCTTCCCCTGACCGTCCTGCAGCGCGACCACGAACACGCGGCGCACGGCCTGACCGTCCTTGAAGTGCAGCGGCCCGGTCAGGCTCTCTCCGTCCGACGCCGTCTTCAGCTGGTCCCGCACATGGTCGGCGGCCGTCCCCTTGGCCCGCGCCATCGCGTCAAACAAAAAACGCGCCGCGTCATAACCCTGACAGGCGGGCAAATCCGGCGCCTCGTGAAAGCGCTCCTGGTACTTCTTCGCAAATTCCTTTCCGCGATCCGTCAACTCTCCTATGGCGACGACTGTGGCAATCGCGCAGTCGCCGCGCCCGGCCGCCAGCGGGCCGACGCCGACGTCCTCGCCGCCGTAGAGCAGAGCGGGATGCGACGCGTCCGCCCGCAGCGATCCGGCAGCCTGGCCGAACGTCGAGACGCCGGCCGCGATCAGCACCACATCGGGTTTGGCGCTCGCGGCGCGGCCCGCGCTCGCCGGCAGGTCGGCGTCGGATTGGAACGCGGCCTGATCCAGCGTCGATCCGTCGCTCGAAGGCCAGGCCTGGACGAAGCCGGCCGACAGCTCCACGGCGATGGAGTTGCGCTGATCGGTCAGCACGAATGCATGCTTTGCCTTGAGGACGCCGGAGGCATAGCGGGCAAGGACGGCGCCGCGCCAACCGGGCCGGACGCCGAGCGAAAAGACGGCGTCGCCGGGAGGCGGTCCGGCGACGTCGCCCGGCAGAATCACCGGCGCATTGTAAGGCTGCGCCGCCCGCGCCAGGCGGAGCGCGCGGCCGGGGTCCAAACCGCCAATCAATCCGGCGACGTGATTGACGGCCAACAGCCGCACGGCTTCGGCCTGCGTCGCGTCGTCGGAGGCGTGGTCGTCGGCGACGATCACGGACAAACGCCGTCCCTCGACGCGCTGGCCGGCGGCGGCGTCCACCGCCAGCGCCGCGCCCTGCTTGACGGCGGCGCCGGCCGACTGGTCGCTTAGCGCGGCGACGCAGCCGATCCAGATCGGTTCTTCCTCGCCTTTCGGCCCACAGCCGGCGAACAAAACAAGAACGAGAATGGTCGCAAGAAGGCGTCGAAGCGGCATGAGAGGCGCCTATGAAGGAGCAAGGCCGCCAATCCCTGCGCGGCTCGGTCTGTTTCTCATTCTAGGGGGAAGGGCGCGGCGCGGCGTCAAGGCCGCCGCCGGCTGAACAAGGAGTTTGTGCGTCCTCTTTAGGAAGACATAGGCCTGGTATAATACCGTCGAGGAGTTCTTGCCGGAGAAGGGGAGGCGGCATGTTTTCGCAAAAGGTGGAATACGCCCTTCGCGCCGTGGTGCATCTGGCGCATGAGGCGCCGGCGCCGCGGACGACGGAGCAGATCGCGGCCGCGACGCGCGTGCCGCCGGCGTACCTGGCGAAGGTGCTGCAAAGCCTGACCCACGCTGGTGTGCTGCGGTCGCAGCGGGGCCTGGGCGGCGGCATCGCGCTCGTGAAGGAACCCGCCCGGCTGACGCTCCTGGAAGTGGTGAATGCGGTCGATCCGATTCGGCGGATTCAGGAGTGCCCACTTGGGCTGGCGGCGCATGGAGTGCGGCTCTGTCCGCTGCACAAGCGGCTGGACGCGGCCTTCGCCTCGGTGGAGGACGCTTTCCGGCGGACCACGTTGGCCGAAATTTTAGCTGAGCCGACGGAAAGCGTGCCGCTGTGCGACTTCCCCGCGGCGAAGGCGAGCGGCGCCGCGTCAGCCGAGCGGTGACCCCTCCACGTACACTTGCCGCACCTGCAATTCCGCGTCCAGCACGACGAAATCCGCCCGTTTTCCCACCTCGATACTGCCAATTTCCTGGTCGAATCCCGCGATGCGCGCCGGCGTCAGGCTGGCCATGCGCACCGTCTCCGGCAGCGGCGCGCCGGTCAGTCGGTGGAAGGTGCGGACGCAATGATCCATGCCAACGACGCCGGACGCCAGCGCCCGACCGTCCGGCATGACGCCGACGCCGTCGCGGCGAACGATCGGCTCGCCGCCGTCGAGCGGGCCGAAGATATATTCTCCATCCGGCATGTCGAGAGCGCGGTTGCAGTCCGTGACCAGCGCCAGGCGGTCCGGCCCCTTGATCTTGTACGCCAAAAGCAGCAGTTCGCGCTCTAGGTGTTTGCCGTCGGCGATGATCTCCGTGGTCAGTTCGTCGAAATACAGCGTCGCTTCCATCAGCCCGCCGCGCATCGGATAGGTCTGCGATTGACGGAGGCGGGCGCGGTCGGACATGGCGCAGAAGAGATGATCGACGTGGCGGACGCCCCAGTCGACGGCCGCCTCGACCTGGTCGAACGTGGCGTAGGAATGGCCGGCGTTGCAGCGGACGCCGCGCTGGCGGCAGGCGCGGACGAACGCCTCGGCACCGGGCAGCTCCGGCGCGACGGTAGCGGTCGTGATGCAATCCGCGTAATCGAGATAGGCCATGTATTCTTCCGGCCGCGGCGGCCGGACGGGGTCGGCGGGATGGCAGCCGCGCGCCTCGGCGGCGAAGTAGGGGCCGTAGAAATGGGCGCCGAGGACGCGGGCCTCGCCGTCGCGCCGCTCGGCCTTGACGCGGCGGCAGAAGCCGAGGAACCCCAGGTGCTGCTCGTGGCGGGCGACGGTCGTGGTGGGCAGAAGGCTGGTCGTGCCGTGGCGGGCGTGGGCGCGGCAGACGGTGCGGAAGGCGACTTCCGTTCCGTCCATGAAATCAGCGCCGCCGCCGCCGTGGACGTGCAGATCCACGAAGCCGGGAGCGAGATAGGCGCCGTGGAGGTCGATGACGTCGGCGGCGTCGGGCGGGATGTCG
>DATKHW010000525.1:0-3622 GCA_035546275.1 Gemmataceae bacterium | reverse complement strand
CGGTTGGATCACCTCCTTTCTAAGGAAATCCACCCCTTCTCACGAAGGGGGCAATTAAACATGTCCCCACCCATGCGGCGGTAGGTGCAAGCCGAGTCAAAGATAACCCCGTCGGGTCGCAAGATCCGGCGGGGTTTTTTGTTTCACCAAATTCGCTTGCGCTCCGTCGAGTAATTTGGCTTGACTAATCCTGCCGTTCTACTACACTAAGAGCGTCCGGAAGAAAAGGCGTCTGGAACTCTCAAATCACAGTTCCAGACGCCTTTTCTTCGGGGCCGCTCTAAGGACGGCGGGAGAAAAGCATGAGTACGGCGGAATCATCCCTGGAGATGCCGCAGCTGCATAAGCCCGGCGCCACGTCGTTGGAGGGCCTGCACGGTTCCGTCCCCGTGCCGCCTCCCAGCGCCGGTTTCTGGCGGCAAATGATCGCCTTCGCCGGACCCGCCTTCCTCATCAGCGTCGGCTACATGGACCCCGGCAACTGGGGCACGGACCTCCAGGCCGGGGCGCAGTATCGCTACGGCCTCCTTTGGGTGGTCGGCGTCGCCAGTATCATGGCGATCATCATGCAGGTTCTCGCGGCCCGGCTGGGGTTAGCCACGGGGAAGGACCTGGCCCAGGCCTGCCGCGACTATTACCCGCGCTGGACCCGTGTGCCGAACTGGCTGGCCTGCGAGGTCGCCATCGGGGCCTGCGACCTGGCCGAGGTGCTCGGCAGCGCCGTGGCGCTCAACCTGCTGTTCCACATCCCCCTGCTGTGGGCCGTCCTCATCACCGCCTTCGATGTGCTGCTGCTGCTCAGCCTGCAAGGAATGGGCATGCGCGTCATCGAGGCGGTCATCCTGGTCCTCGTCGGGACGATCGGCGTTTGCTACTTCATCGAGATTTTCGTCCTGCCCCAGACGCAACCGAGCTTCCTGGAAATGGGGTCCGCTCTCCTAACGCCCGGTTTTCGCCAGGAAGGCATGATCGTGCTCGCCATCGGCATCATCGGCGCGACGGTGATGCCGCACAACCTGTACCTGCATTCCGCCCTTGTCCACTCGCGTAAGTTGCAGGCCGAGGCCCCGCTGGTCCGGCGGGCGATCAAGTTCAACACGATCGACACGGTGGCCGCCCTGACGGTCGCCTTGTTCGTCAACGCGGCCATCCTGGTGCTGGCGGCGATGGTGTTCAACGGCAAGGGCAGCGTCGCGCTGCCGGACGGGCAGGTGGTGCTTTTCAACAAGGACACCGATTGGATTCGCACGGCCTACCTGACCCTGGCCCCGTTGCTGGGGACGACGCTGGCCAGCATCCTGTTCGCCGTGGCCTTGTTCGCCAGCGGCCAGAGCAGCACAATCACGGGAACGCTGGCCGGCCAGGTGGTCATGGAAGGATTCATGCACTGGCGCGTTCGGCCGTGGGTGCGCCGGCTGATTACACGATCCCTCGCCATCCTCCCGGCGGTCCTCATCATCGGTTGGCGCGGGGACCAAAGCAGCGTGACGGATTTGCTGATTCTCAGCCAGGTGGTGCTGGCCCTTCAGCTGCCGCTGGCCATGTTCCCGCTCATGCACTTTACCAGCTCGAAAAAGTACATGGGCAAGCACGTCAACGGCTGGTTCCTGCTCGTGGCCGGATGGGGGACCTGCTTGCTCATCACGGCCCTCGACCTGATCGGCCTGCCGGAGTCGCTTGGGCAGGCGTGGGCGGTGGTTGTGGGCAAATGACGACGGCCTCCCCGGGGAGGCCGTCGGATCGTCGGTCGTGAGGTTCGCGGGCGCCGTCGTCATCCCTGCCGGGGGCCGCGGACGCGCTTGTTGAAGTCGAGTTCGAGGACGCCGAAAGTCGCTTCGTGGCGCTGAATGAATTGGTTGAGGGCCAGCAGCAGCCGCTTGGCGGTGTAGTAATTCAGAATGAGCCGGTGCGTGATTTTAATCGGCTCCGAAGTCGGCGCCATCTGCGGGTTGAGGCCGAAGTCAAGGACCAGCTCTTCCGGCGTCTGCGCGACGCGGCAGAAGTTGGCGTAGGCCTCGGACATACGGCTGTAATCCAGCGCATAGTCCGGCTGCGCGGGGGCGGCAGGCGGCGTGGGGGCGGGGGTTTCCGGCATTGTTCAGCTCCTTCGTGGGTCGAGATTGGGAACTATTGCGTTTCCGGCCACAATTCCGGTGAAACGGCGAAAGGCCATTCTATGGCCGTGGTCGGCCGGCGTCCGCTGCCGCGGCGTGGATTCCGGCGATCATCCTCAGCGAGCTGCGACCTGTTCCAGAAACGTCTTCAGACCGGGCATTACCACGTCGGGATGGTGCGTCGCTTCGATCCGACGCCGGGCCTCGTCGCCGAGCGGCCGGAAGGCGGCGGGGTCAGCCAAAACCCGACATGCCGTTTCCACAAAGCGATCCACGTCGAAGAACGGTTCAAGCAGACCGTTCACACCCGGTTCGATAAACTCGCGCACCGCTTCCGTGTCGGCGGCCAGCACGACGCAGCCTGACGCCAGCGCGTCCAGCAGCGACCAGGAAACCACAAAGGGAACGCTCCAGTAGACGTGCAAATCGCTCCGCCGCAGTATCGCGGCCAATTCCGCCGGCTCGACGTGGCCGGCAAAATGGAATCGTGACAGGTCGTAATCGCCGCGGCTCAGCGTCCATTGTTTGAAGGACGGCCCGCCGGTGTGCAGCAGGTCCCAGCCGTAATGCGTCGCCTCCTCGCCGACAACGATGAAGAACACGTCCGATCGCCGCCGAGCGATTTCCTGCGCCGCCCGCATGAACAGGTCGAAGCCGCGCATCGACTCCAATCCGCGAGCCGTGAACGTCACGACGCGCACCTCGGGCGGCAGTGATCGGCCGCACACCCCATCGGGCCGCGGCCCCGGACGATACAGATCCATGTCGATGCCGTCGCGGTGGACGGCGATCTTGCCGCGGAAGCGCGCCGGAAAGGAATCGCGCTGCCAGCATGACGGAGCATAGGCGGCGTCGCATTCTTCAACGCTGAGCAGGGCAGCGGCGTTGATGCAGCGCGGATAGAACGGCGCCGGTTCGGCCGACGGCAAGTCCAGGCGGTAGGTCAGGTCGCGGCCGCGCAGTGCAAAATAATACTCGCAAAAGTCCACGATGGGACAATCCAGCACTTCGCGCAGCAGCAAGGTTGGAATCAAGCCGCCGTGGCCGACGACGAGATCGGGCCGGAGGTCCGGCAGCGCTCGAATCGTCTCGGCGGCGGCGCGGCCGCGGCCAACGGCCTCGCCGAAGGCGCGCGGCCACGGCGGACTGTTCGCGCTCCGGGCGGCGGATTGCGGCAGCATGTGGAAATGCAGCCGTTCCATCATTTCCGGCGCCGGTGAAGGGCAGCGCGACAGATGTTCGACGAGGAAGCTGCACTTCCAGCCGTGGCGCCGCGTCAGCTCCAGCGCCGGCTGACCGAGCTGGGCCGGGAACGCGCGGTGGACGAAGAGAACGTGCATCGGTCCCTCACCGTCTCGAACCCGCCAGCCGGTCGAACCGGTCCGCCAGCGCCGGCAGCGTTACATCGTCGGCGAATCGCTCTCGCACCAGCGCGGCCGCGGCGTCTCCCAAGGGCCGATGCCCGGCGGGGTCGGCCAACGCCGCCAGGGCGAGGCGGGCCGCCGCCT
>DATKHW010000524.1:0-8762 GCA_035546275.1 Gemmataceae bacterium | reverse complement strand
GAGGCCGACGCTCTATCCAATTGAGCTACGGGGACGACTGCGACGTTCCTGCGTCACCTGCGCATTATAACGGCCCTCTCCTTCGCGTCCATCCCCGCGAGGAAAATCACCCGGCGCCGGCGCCCGCCCGCGCGAAAAAATGTCGCGTCCGCGACGGGAAGCAGCAATAATATACATTTGCCTGTTAGACGTTCCGTACCGCGCACGTCCTCTTGGCAAGGATCGGCTCCCTCGGAGGATCTCCCCCGATGACATCTCTGCCCCGAACGGTTACGGTCCGCGTCGCGCTTGCCGTTCTCTCGCTCATGGCGGCGCCGGCCGTCAGCTTGGCACAAGTCCAGCTCGGCGGCCCCCCAATCGGTACGACGCCCGCGCTGCCGCCGCCTCCTCTCGGCGGCCCGACCGCGGCGGAGATGTTTCCCCAGAACCAGGAGCTGGCGCGGCAAATCCAGCAGACCGCCCCCCAATACATCGCGGCGGCCAAGCGCCATGAGCGCGATTGGTTCACCGTCGCCGACATCCTCCAGCCCATCCTCAACAGCGAAAAAGATTTCCTCCTTAAGAAGGAGCAAACAGGGTTGGACGGCAAGCCCATCCTAGGGCCGGACGGCAAGCCGATCATCTACTACACCAGCGGCCGAGCCGAGGCGGAGCGGCTGCTGGCGTCCGTGCCGCCCGACGGACTCGCCGCCTATCGGCTGCGGTTCGGCGCCAAGGCGCAGATTCTGTTGGCGCAGGCCCGGGCCAACCCGGCGCTGCTGGATGAGACGGCCCGCCGCTATTACCTCACCGACGCCGGCGCCGAAGCGCTCACCCGGCTAGGCCTGGCGGAACTCGACAACGGCCATCCGGACGAGGCGGCCGACCGTTTCCGCCGGCTGGTGGAACGGCCCGACGCCGCCGAGCTGCCGCCGCTGTCGCTGTTCCAGGCCGCCCTCGCCTTCCACGCCGTCGGCGATGCGGCCCGCGAGAGCCAGACGATTCAGCTCCTTGGCCGGCGGCTGCCCCCCGGCGGCCTCCAGGTCGGCGGCCAAGCCCTCAGCCTCAACGATCTGCGCAGAGAAATCTCGCGCTGGCCGGTCGCCGCCGCCGTCGCTTCCGCCGATTCGCTGATGTTCCGCGGCGACTCGCGCCGCACCGGCCATGCCGACGGCGAGTTTCCGCAGCTGGACGCGCATGTCCGCATCCCCCTCGTGACCGACGAGCTGAAGCGCATGGGTTATGACCGGATCGCCAGGGCGCTCGCCCCCGCAGCCAGTACATTTCCCACGACCGGCCCGGAACTGCCCGGCTTCGTGCCGCTCGCCGTCGGCGGCAAGATCATCTATCGCGGACCCGACGGGCTGCACGCCCTCGACGCCGAAACCGGCAAGCCGGTCTGGCAGCACGCTGCGCCGCCGGGCCGGCCGTCGCTGTCGCTTGCCGCCCTGCTCAAGGACGACAACCAGCGGCTTCAGCTGCTGCACCAATGGCTTCCGAAATACGGCGGCCTGCCCAGCCTGCTCGACGAGAATGCCACGCTAGGCACGCTCAGCAGTGACGGCCGACATGTCTTTTACATCGAGGACGTTCCCGTCCCGGCCAATCCCAACGACGTGTTCAGTCTGCAGCAGCAGCTGGGCCAGCCGGGTGCCGGACGCCCCTATTTCAGCTCTCTGGAGGAGACGCTGTACCACAACCGTCTCCGCGCCGTGGATGCGGCCACCGGCGAGTTCCGCTGGGAGGTCGGCGGCTGGGACCGGGCGCCCAACCGACCGCCGGCCGCCTTCGCCAATGTGTTCTTCCTGGGGCCGCCGCTGCCGGTCGGCCGGCGGCTGTTCGCGCTGGTGGAGCAAACGGCGCAGGACCAGATTCCCGCGCGGAACAAGGACATCATCCTCCTCTGCCTGGACCCGGACACTGGCCGATTGCTTTGGTCGCAGGACATCGCCGCCGCCTCCGATCCGCTGTGGCTCGACGCGGCGCGCCGGATGCAGCCGGTCCACCTGGCTTACGGCGACGGCGTCCTGGTGTGCCCCACCAACACCGGCTGCGTCGTGGCCCTCGACCCGCTGACGCACGACCTGCTCTGGGCCAGCGTCTACCACGAGCCGCAGCCGAACCCCAACGGCTTCCCTGGCTTCGACCCAAATCAGTACGAGACGGCCTGGAAAGGCTGCTGCCCCATCATCCAGGGCGACCGCGTCGTCCTGACGGCGCCAGACGGCGAAACGATCCTTTGCCTCAATCTGCGCAACGGCGCCACGCTCTGGAGCGCCCAGCGGACCAATGACGACGTTTACGTGGCTGGGGTGTTCTCCGATCCGCCCGGGGGGGACAAGGTGCTAGTGGTCGGTTCGCACAAGTGCCGGGCCTTGAACCTGGCCACGGGAGAGGAAATCTGGAAGGACCTGAAAACGGGGGCGCCGGCCGGCTTCGGCACGGCCTGTGGCAAGTACTACCTGCTGCCGCTGCGCGACGGCGGCGTCTTCGGCATCGACATGAACAACCCCAACCTCTCGACGGAGCTTGAAGGCGTCGCCAGCGACGCGCCGGGCAATCTCGTGTTTCACCACGGCGATCTGTGGTCGCAGAGTGCGAAGTCGGTTACGGCTTACCGACGTCTGAGCCAAGGTCTGGGGGACGCCGCGAGCCGACTCGCCAAGAACCCCAAGGACGCGGCCGCTCGCATCGAGCGCGGCAAATTGCTGTTTGGTCAGCTTGATTTTGCCGCCGCCGTCGAGGACTGGCGGGCTGCGCTGGAGAACAACCCGCCGGCCGAGCTGGCGGGCCCGACCCGCGCCCGGCTCTTCAAGGGGCTGAGTCTCCTGCTGTGGCAGCATTTCGCGGACAACGAGCGCTTCCTCGGCCAGTACGAAAGCCTGTGCCTGGTGACGCCGCCGTCCGGGGCCAAGCCCGAAGAAGTTCGGGCCGCGCAGACGGAGCAGCGACGGCGGCAGATCAACATGCTCGCCATCGTCGCACATGGCCGCGAAGTTCAAGGCCGCTCGGACCTCGCGCTGCAAGCCTATAAGCAGATTCTCGAAGTCGCCGTCGGCCGCGACCGCATAGACACTGGCGACGATCCGCTGATGCAAAGCCGGCCGGACCTTTGGACCTTGACGCAGGTCCGTCCCGATGTCTGGGTGCAGGGGCGCATCGCCGACCTGGTGAAAGGCGCGCCGCCGGACCAGCAAACCGTGCTGAAAAACATCATCGACCAGGACTGGCGGACCGCCCAAGCCGGCGGCGAGGCGGCGCTGACGCGCTTCATCGCCCAGTACGGCGCCGTGGCTGGTCCGCTCGGCGCTCCTGCCCGGGAGGCGCGGCTGCTCCTGGCAGACCGCTGGCTAAACGAGCGCGACCGCCGTCATGCGCTGGACGCCGAGTTGCAGCTGCGCATGCTGCGCGACCAGGCCGATTCTCCCGAATCGGCCGCCGCCGCTCAATACGCCTGGGCGCGGCTGCTGACGCAGCACGGCCTGCTCGCCGACGCCGTCGAAGCCTACCGCGGCCTGGCCCGCGATTTTCCCACGGTCCGCCTCCCCGACGGCCGAACCGGCGCCGCCGCCCTCGCCGACCTGGCCGTGGATAAACGCTTCATCGCCTATCTCGACGATCCGCTCGCCGGCCGTCCGGTCGGCAAGATGACCGTGACGGAGATTGAGGATCACAATAATTCGCCGTCGGGGGACCTTTCCTGCGAACCGTCCGACGGCGTTCGGCCGCCCTCCTGCCGCAACCTGCGCTTCGGCATCAATCCCCAGACCTACGCCCTCAAGGTCGTCTCGACCGACGGCAGCTGTGAGCCGTGGTCGATCCCGCTTCCTGTGCCGACCGAGTTCCTTCAGCAGCTCAACAACCAGTGGGCGATGACCGGCGCACCGCTCACTTCCTCGTATGAAGCGGACGACCATTTCCTGGTGATCGCCCTCGGACCGATCCTCGTCGGCGTCGATCGGATCGAGCGCCGCGCCCGCTGGGTCCGCAGTCTGCTGCCCTCGGACCTGCCGGCCGGCGTGCAGATCGCGCAGCTCACGCCGGTGGGCGACGGCAGCGTCTATATGCAGACCTCCGACGGCGCGCCGGTGCAGCGCCTGGGCCTGATCGGTTCGATCGGCCCCAACGGCGTCCTGATCCAGACGCGCGGCGGCATTGCGTCCCTCGACGTTTCCGGCGGCGACCTGCGCTGGCTGCGGGCGGAAACGGCGCCGACGCTCACTGCATTAGGCGATGCCGATTATCTCTATATCGTCGATACGCATCCCAACACCGGCGACGCTTTCGGCGTCCGGGCCATTCGCACCGCCGACGGCGCCGCGACGCGCATTCCCAGCGCGCTGGGGGTCTACACGCAGCGCTTGCGGAGCGTGGGCCGCTGCATCCTGGCCAGCGAAGGCGGCGGCGACGACGGGGCGCCGCTCCAAGTCCGCTTCTGCGACTTGCAGACGGGCAAGGATGTGTGGAAGGCGACGTTCCCGCCGCACAGCCGCGTTCTCGATTCGCCGCAGATTCCCGAGCTGACGGCTGTGCTCTCGCCCGACCCGGCTTCCCTGCCGCGCATGGCCGCGAGCAGCGTCGGTCTGTTGGCCGCCTCGGTGGGTCAATGCCCGCTGACCCCGGCTGTCTCTCTGTTCCCGAAACCAGAGGACGCGACCGTTACGGTTGTGGACCTGACGGCGGGGCGGGAGGCTGCGAAGCTGTCGGTGGACGGCCGGTTCATCGAGCAGCTCCAGCAGGGCGCGATCCTGCGGGACCGAACGCAGTATTACCTGGTCTTTCAGGCGGCGCCGGATGCGAAGGCGGTGACGCTCGGCCCCTCGGCGCCGAACTTCATCGGCGCGGTCTCTACGGCGCCGGTGAACGGCTTTATCTGCGCATATGATCGAACCACCGGCCAGCAGACCTGGGCCACACATAGTGCGATCGAGCAGCAGGTGTTGCTGTTGGACCGTTTCGAGGATTCGTCGGTGCTGCTGATGACGGCCCTGCAATCGCGGCAGACGCCGGGCGTTCCGGGCGGCAACCCCATGCAGGTGGCCAGCACGATCAGCATCGATAAGCGGACGGGCATGGTGGCGTACCGCAAGGACTTCGCCGACAACAATGCACCCGACCAGTTCTTCCGGCTCGACGTCGACGCCCGGACGGGGACCGTGGACCTCGTCAATTCCAGCATGCGACTGCACCACGCCATTGAGCCGGCCGGCTCGCGGAAGAGCGACTGAGAAAGCAGAGAAAGGGAGAAAGGGAGAAAGGGAGAAGGGGAGAGATGAATTCTTCTGTCTCCCTTTCTCCCTTTCTCCCTTTCGCCCCTTCTCATTCGCTTCCGCCGTTCTCCCATCCCACGGCGGCTCCCCCGAACGCTTGTCTTAACGGCTGCAATCCCAATGAGTTCCGATGAAGCGGCCCCGCGCCGTCTGCCGATACCCATTTCTGGCGGGCCGGGCGTCCGCCGCCGCAACCCCACCCCGCGAACCGACCTGTTCGCTTCGACCCGTCCACCCCCTGCGCGCTCGGGAGCCGAGGAGGCGACCCATAATGATCGGCGAGGACCTGATGGTTTCGAGTGCCGAGGCCGAGCAACTCCGTCAGCAGCTGCTTCAGGCCCAAAAACTTAGCAGCGTGGGCGCCCTGGCCAGCAGCGTCGCCCACGAATTCAACAACATCCTAACCACCATTATCAATTACGCCCGCCTGGCCCTTCGCACCCCCCACGACGAGACCGCCCGCACTCAGGCGCTGGAAAAGATCCTCAAAGGCGGACAACGCGCCGCCGTCGTCATCAACAGTATGCTGGGCTTCGCCCGCAACACCTCCACCCAACGCGAACACGCCAACCTGGTCGGTCTCGTGGACGAGGTGCTGATTCTCACGGAAAAGGACCTGAGCAAGCACCGCATTCAGGTGGAGAAGAAAGTGCAGGGCCGGCCGCACGCCCACGTCGTGCCGGCCCAGATCGAGCAGGTGCTGCTCAACCTCATCATCAACGCCCGCCAAGCCATGCCGCGCGGCGGACGGCTGCGGGTGGAAGTGCGGGAGAACGCCCGGTCCGGCATGGTCGAATTGATCGTGGCCGACAGCGGCGTCGGCATTCCGCCGGAGCGTCTGCGGCTGATTTTCGAGCCGTTCTACACCACGAAGGAGCCGGACGCCAACGGCCACGGCGGCACCGGTTTGGGGTTGAGCGTCTGCCGTCAGATTATCGAACAGCACCAGGGCCGCATCCGCGTCGAAAGCCTCGTCGGCAAAGGCTCGACGTTCACGGTCAAGCTGCCGATCCAGCCGGAGGGCGGAAAGGAGCCGGAGACGGGAGCGTGAGCGGAATGCCGACACGCCGGAAGCGTGAGCGACGGGCCGGCTCCGTCGCTCACGCTTCCGGCTCGTCCTGGTTTTGTCCGAGCCCGCATTCGTCCTTTAGTGCGCCTTCAGCAGTTTCAGCACGCTGATCCGCATTTCCTTCGTGTCCGCCGCCTTGACCACCGCGGCGTCCGCCTTCTCCAGCAGCTTCTGCTCCAGCGACGGCCGCCAGTCCTCCAGGCCCTTTTCGGCCGCCTCGCCGATCAGCTTCGCCAGGTCGCCGCCGACGCCTGCAATGTGTTCTAATTGGAAATGTTCGAAGCCGACCTTGGCGTCCGTCGCCCGCAACCGGAACGCGACTTCCGGCAGCAGGTTCCCGTTCGATTCCAGTTTCATCGTCGCCTCGCAGCGGAGCGTCAGGTTCACGCGCAGCCGCGCCTCCGCGCTGCCGGAAAACAGCCGTAATCCGTGTTCCCAGTTTTCCTGGTCATACTCCACACGGGCGTCGAACGCCAGGAACGCCGTGAAAGTCGCCTTGCCGTCGGGGGTGTGCTGCACGTCGCGGAGGTCGAGGACCAGCGTTTCCGGCAGCCGGAGGCCCGTCGCCTTGACCTTCCACCAGCGGCCGTCGTTTTTCAGCGCCTTGACCACCTCCGTATCGACGTGCAGGCCGTGGATGTGGAATTTCACCTTGTCGGCCACAAGCCGCTGACCGCCCCAATGGCTGTCGTTGGCGTAAAGCGGGTCGGGCATCTTGTCCAGCAGGACGGATCGCAATTCGCCGGCCAGGGCCGTCGCGGAGGCCGGGGTCAGCAGCGTCGTCAGGTCCACGCTGGCGACCGGCGCCGCGGCCTGGGCGGCCGGAACGAGACAGGCCCATGCCGCCAGGGTCAGGATGGGTTTGCAGGTCACGCTTGGTCCTCCCACATCCGGGGGCTTACGGCCCCGGCTCGCCTTCATTCTACGCAGGCCCCTTCGCATTTCGGCGCAGCGATTTCCAGTCCAGCCGGCCGGGCGTGAGGGCCGAAAGGATAGATGGCCGGAAGAATCGCTGCAACCGAACCAGCCGGCGGAATCGGCGTTCCGGGCAAACTCCGCCGGCAACGCGGGAGAGGTAATCATGAGGCCGCGGACAATGGGACCGTGGTGGTTAGCCGCGGTGGTTCTGGCGGCGTCGGGGTGCGCGAGCTGCCTGAATCCCGTCGCCCTGCCGACGGCCGACCAAGCCTCCCAGTGCGCCGCCCTTCCCGAGGCGTGCCGCAACCACGTCTATGTTTTCCTTATCGACGGCCCCGACCCCTTCGACCTCGCCAACCTGGGCGGCGTTCGCCAGGCTTTGATTTCGCTGGGTTACATCAAGACCTATTGCGGCCAGTGCTGGCACGCCGGCTATTTCCAGAAGGAGATTTGCCGCATCCACCAGGAGGATGAATCGGCGCGCTTCGTGGTCATGGGATTTAGTCTCGGCGCCAACGCGGCGCGGGACGTGGCGGCCGGCGTGCAAGCTGAAGATGTGACGATCGACCTGCTGGTCTACTGCGGCGGCGTCGGCCTGGGCGACGATCCGAAGAACCGGCCGGGCAACGCGACTTGCGTTGTCAACATCGTCGGCGGAGGCGCCGATGCGCTCGCGCCGGCGCTGGACGGCGTCAATAACATGCAGCTTTCCGATACATCCCATTTCGGATCGCCGACGCACGCTTCCACGCTGGAAATGCTGGTCCGGCAGCTGACGGTAATTGCTTCGCTGGCGCCCGTGGTCGATTTACGGCCAACAGCGGAGCCGTCCGACTCTCCGTCGGCGGTCGAGCGCCTGAACCAGCCGCATGACGAATGGGACTTCCTCCAGCCCACGCCGCCGATGCCGCCGCCGGCGCCGTGACGGAGTCGCCGCAGCAAGATCACGCCTCCACGGCCGGCGCCGGCGTCAGGCCGGTCAGCGCCTGAAGCAGCCGGTGGGCCTCGCGCTCCAGCGCCGCCAGCGCCTCCTGCACGCCATCCAGGGCGCCTTGCCGGCCCATTTGTTCCAGCGTCCACGCCGCCTCGACCAGCGCCCGGGCGGAGAACGTGCTGGCCGAGCCTTTCAGCGTGTGGGCCGACAACTGCAGCGCCCTAGCGTCGCGCGCGGAAACGGCCGACCGCACCGCCGTGACCAGGCGCGGCGCATCCTCCACGAACAACCCGGCCACGTCCCGCAGCAGCTCGCGGTCGCCGTCCAGTCGGGCCAAGGCCGCCTCCATGTCGAAGGGACAGGGCGGCGGAGCGGCGTCCGGCGCCGGCGCACTCTGGATCCCGGCGGCGGACCCCTGACCCTTGCTCGCGACCGCCGCCAGGGTGCGGGCCAGTTCGTCGGCCCGGATGGGTTTGGCGAGATAGCCGTTCATGCCGGCGTCGAGGCAGCGCTCGCGGTCCCCCTTCATGGCGTGGGCCGTCAGCGCGACGATCGGCGTGCGCCGCCCCGTGCCGGCCTCCCGCCGCCGAAT
>DATKHW010000523.1:0-12537 GCA_035546275.1 Gemmataceae bacterium | reverse complement strand
TCGCCGGGGCAAAGCGGCCTTCCAATTCTTCCAGAAAGGGCACAACCGAGGGTTTGCGGGGGGCGACGGCGGGACGGAAGAAGTGCTTGCGAGTGGCCATGCGACTGCCCGTTGATGAGCCAGGGTTTGCGGAACCGATCGCTGTCACCAGGGGGATGCGATCCCCGTTGGGACTTGCGCCGCGTTCGGCCGCTTTCCTTCTCATCTCTCGCGGGCGTCATCCAGGGGCAGGGCCGCAAATAAGTCGGCTAGATCGCGCTCGTAGTTCTTCCAGCGGGCGACGGCGTGTTTGTAAACCGGTTGGCGAACCTGCGATACGCTGGCCGTGCGAATGGGTCGGTTGGTTTGGAAGAATTCCAGGCACTTGGGGTGCCATTCCTGCCCACATGCCGCCAGCAGACGGCGGGCGACCGTCTCCAGGTCGGCCACCGTTTCTTCGTAATCCACGTGATGAATCGTCGCCGGCAGGATCGCTCGCCAATGATCCATGAGTCGGCGATACTGCTGGAAGCGATGGGCGATGTGAGTCTTGTCGTTGGCCCACCAAATGCTGCGGAAGTCGGTCATCCAGCACGAAACGGCGATGTCGCGCAGGTCGCGACGGCAATGAATGAAGACGGCGTTAGGAAACATCGCCGCCAGCAAGCCGACGTGCATGTAATTGTCCGGCATCTTGTCCACGATCCGTTCGGCCCGACCGCCGTCCAGCTGCCGCAAGACCGCCATATGGCGGTCCGCCAGCAGTCGCAGCGCGGACGCATCGATGTCGCCGACGCATGCAAGCGGCGCGTCGGATCGGCCCATGACTTCGGGTATGGCTTCCAGCGAGCGCCGGCCCAGGCGCAGCTCGCCGGCGCCGCAAATGTTCGGGTGACTGGCCAGCACCTGTTCGACCAGCGTGGTGCCGGACCGCGGCAGGCCAAAGATAAAGACGGGCCGTTTTGTATCCAAACCAAGACCCGCTGTCCGGGTGAAGAAATCCTGATCGAACGCCCGCAGCAGGTTGGTCACGAACCGCTCATGCTCTTCGAGCCCATAATCGCGCCGGCCCTTGGCCAGTTCCACCGATAAGGCATTGCCCTGACGCAAACATTCGGCCGCGCGAGCATAGTCGCCGCGGGCATCCAGGACATGGGCCAAGCCGAACAGCATCCGCGCGCGGAAAGCGGGGGAGATTTCCGGATCGGAAAGCCGCTTTTCGAGGGCGGCCAAATCGGGGTCGGGCAGTTTGCCGCGCAGCAGCGTCGCCAGGCGGGCATGGGGCAGCGCGAAGGCCGGTTGCAGGCGCAGCGCCTCGCGGAAGGCGGCCTCAGCCTTGGCCAGGTCGCCTTCCTCCTCGTAAAGCCCGCCCAGGTTGAGCTGGGCCGCGCCGCAATCCGGCTGCACCCGTGAGGCGATTTCGTAGCAGCGCTTGGCCTCGTCCAAGCGCCCCTCCTCCTGGTGCGCCCAACCAAGCGCAACGTGCGCGATGCCGGAGTTGGGAAGCAGACTTATGACGCGCTCCCAGCACGGAATCGCCGCGGCATAGGCTTGCTCTTCGCCGTGCAGTTCGGCCATGTGCTGCCAGAACACGGGATTGTCCGGCGCCATCTGAACGGCCTGGTTCAGCCAGACCAGCGCCTCGTCGATTTTGCCCTCATCCGCCAAGCTCAACCCCATCTGGTCGTGGGCGACGGCCAGATTGGGATCGAGGCGCAGGGCCTCCAGGTAGGCGGCGCGTGCTTCCACGGGACGGCCGAGACGGCGAAGGACGTTGCCGAGGTTGTGGTGCAGCGCCGCGCGATCGGGCTGCAAACGGACCGCCTCCTGGCAAGGCGGCAGAGCCTCCTCCGGCCGATTGAGGTCGAGGAGGAGCTGGCCGAGGTTCGTGTGGGCCGGCGCGGAATGCGGTTCTAGCTCCACGGCGCGGCGGAATAGCTCAAGCGCCTCGTTCCACTGACCAAGTTCGCGGAGGGAGATGGCGAGGTTGCCGTGGACGACGGCGAAATCGGGCCGCAGACGTAAGGCGGCGCGGAATTGCTCCACGGCCTCGGCGTGCCGGCCCAGCCCCTGCAACGCCAGGCCGAGGTTGCAGAGCGCCTCGGGATAATCCGGAAGAAGCCGCAAGGCCGCCCGGCAGGAGCCCGCCGCGCGCTCAAACTGCCCCAGCGCCCGATACACTTCGGCCAGGTTGGCGTGGAAGGCGGGATAGTTCGGCCGCAGCGCCACGGCCCGGCCGATCAATTCGAGGGCCTGCGTCTGGTTTCCCTGCTGATGGTTCAGCACGCCGAACAGGTGCAGGGCGTCGGCGTTTTGCGGATCGGTCGCCAGCACCCGTTGATAGAGCGGCGAGGCGGAGGCCAGCTGCCCCGACTGGTGCAGGGAAATGGCGGCCGTCAGAATATCTTGCATGAACGGAAAACCCTGGCGAGACGGAATCGGCTTGTGGGCTGGGCGACACGCGCTATTCCATCATACACCAAGGGCCGCGCCCGCGCCGACTGGAGCGCGTTCTACGGTCCAAGCAGGTCGGTGCGATCCACTGTGGCTGCCCCGTAGTGGAGATGACAAGCCTTACCGGCGGCCTTGCCATTGACGAAGGTCACGGTGATGATCGAATCGCCGCTCTTCCACGCCTCGCTTTCGAACCCGGGCATGCCGCCGCTTTCGGACGGAGTTCCCATTATCTGCTGGACCTGCGCCTGTGTCATGCGCCCTTGAATCTTGTTGTAGTTGTCCATGTTGACCGACATTCCGCCGAACCACATCCAGCCGAAAATGCCGGCCACGCCGCAGCAGCCGAGCAGCAGCACCAAGCCAACTCCCCCGCTCACCAGCCACACCCAAGGCGGCACGCCTTTCTTTTTCCGAAAGCGACTCCCCCTCTCCTCTTCTTCCTCGTCGCGCCGGGAAGATCGTCTCCGCGGCCGGTCGTATTCGTCGTCTCGATCGGCGCGGGACCGTCCCGGCGCTGCCGGCGCTTCGGCCGGCTCCGCTTCCAGGATCTCGTCCTCCAGCACTTCTTGCGCTTCCGGTAATTCAGCATCCGGCGGCGCCGGCATCGGCTGCTGTAGCTCGGCGCGGATGGCTTCTTGGGGCGCCGCCGCCGGCGCCGACGGCGCGGACTCGACGACGAAGGATCCCTTGCACTTGGGACAACGGATGCGCGCACCTTCATGCACCGCTGTTTTCGGCTTCAGCGTGCACAGGCATATGGGACAGGTCAGAGTGGTCAACGGCACAAGTTCTTATCCCTCAGTTTCCGCCCGCGGTGTCGCAACGTTCAGTGCAATCTGCGCCGCTCAAGGGCCGAACGCTCCAAGTACCGCCGCGGGATCGCTCTCGGCCAGCGATGTCGTGCCGATTGTGCATACCTTCACTACGGCTTTGCCTTTCATGAAGTTGACGCTTATGAAGTCGTCGGCCTTTTTCCAAACTAACGTTTTCATGTCCGGCAATTTACCGCTCGGCATCGACTGTTGTCTCAGCAGCGGATTGTTTTTCAGCGTGTCATCCACCGACACCGTCTGGGTCGGCCGGCCCATGATCGCCGTCACCTCCTCCTCGGTGGAGCCTAACTTGATCTTGTTGTAGTTGTCCACGCTGACGGGATTGCCGAAAAACATGGACCAGCCCAGCCAGGCGCCGCCGGCGCATACGCCGAGCAGCAGAACCGCCGCAACGCCGCCGCCAGTCAGCCAGACCCACAACGGTATCCCCTTCCGGGCAGGCCCCTTCCCGCCGCGCTTCCGCCGCCCAGTCGCCGGCCCTTCGTCGTCCATCTCCTCGACCGGCTCATCAACGTCGGCGGCGTCCGCGGCTTCGATGATTTCATCGTCGGCGACTTCGACGATTTCGTCCTCGACGACTTCCGCTACCACGATGTCATCGGGCGGCTTAGACTTGGCCGGCGGCGGCGCTTTTGGTGCGGCCGGCTTGTGCGTGGCCGGCGGCCGCGACGCTGCCGGCTTGGGGGGCGTCGCGGCCGCCGGTTTGGGCGCGCTAGCTTTCGGCGCAGCAGGAGGGCCAGCTGCTTTCTTGGCCATCAACTTAGCCATTGCCTGCGGGGCCGCCACGGTCGGAGGCACATCCTCGGCGTCGTCCGGCCGGACCGCGAACTGCGTTGAGCACTTGGGGCACTTGATCTTCGTGCCGCCGGGGATCGGCGTTTTGGATTTCAGATTCGAATTGCAGAACGGGCATGTAACCGAGGTTGCTGGCATGGCGGCTCGCTTTCATCGGTTGGGATGTCGCTTCATTGGGGGCCGGCGGCGGGCGCCGGCTGTTTCCCGCCCTTTTCTAGGTCCGCGGCAGTGGGGAAATCGCTGCGGCCGCGCAACGGGTCGAAATCGTGTTCCTTGCGGAAACGCTCGGCGTCGTGAAACCCTTTCGCCACGGCCCGTCGCAGAGTCTCCCCGGCCAAGGCGGCGCACCGCTCTCGTCCGGCCTGTTCCTGGACCGACAGCTGCGTCTTGCCCCGACCATACAGCGGCACGGTCGCCGCATATTCCACGGCGCCGCGATACAGTTCGTCGGCGTCGTCGCCGCCGGCTTTCAGCCGTTCCGTCGTCACGGCCGCCGCATCGTCCGGCCGCCCGGCGCCCCGCTCCACCAGGGAGAGATTGACGTAATGCGCATTCAGCAGCCAACGCAGCTCAGCCGCACCCTCCGGGGACCGCTCAAGCCCGTCGCGCAAGGAGGTGACGCCCATCCGCAGCGCGTCGCGAGCCTTGTCGAGCCGGTTCACCTTGAACAGCGCCAGCCCCAGGTTCAGCGACGTTCGGCCGAAGTCGCAGCGGAGGTCGTAATTGCTCGGATCCTCGGCGATCAGTCCCTGCTGCAGCGGATAGGCCTCGCCCAACGCCTTGGCCTCCTCCGCCCAGACGCCCGTTTCGCCGTAGTTGGCGCCAATGTTGTACCACTCGCCGGCCAGGATCTTGCGGATGGAGGCGGAATTGGGGTCCTGCTGGGCGAGTTTTGCAAGGATGTCGCGGGCCTGTTCATGGGCGTGCAGCGCCCTTTGGCGATCCCCTTTGCGGGCGTAAGTCACGCCGACGTTGGACACGCTCAGCGCCAAGTCGATCTGGTAGCGGCCGACGCTTGGATTTTCGTCGGCGACCTTCTTGCGCACCTTTTCTGCGTCAAGCAGATAACCGAGCGATTTGTCGTAATCGCCGTGGTCGCGGTAGAGAATGCCAAGGGAATTCAGTCCTGCGGCGTAGTTGGCCTGGCGAACGGCCTCATTGGGAAGGGCCTTCGCCAGCTTGCCGTACAGATCGCAGGATCGCATGTAATTCGACTCGGCCTGGGCGAAGCCGCCCGGCAGGCGCATATGCAGCGCCCCCAGGTTGGAACAGGTCGTCGCCAGGTCGTTGGTGAAGGCGATGCGATGGTCGTCCCGCGCCAGCAATTCTTCCTGAATCTGGCGGGCCTGGTTGAGGCAATCCATCGCTTCGCGGAATCGGCCGCTGTTGAGATAGCCGGAGCCAAGGTTGTCCAGGGCGCCGCCCAGTCCGTTCAGAAGTCGCTCATCATCGGGATGGAAGCAGAGAAACTCCTCGTAAAGCCGCCGCGCCTCCTCAAAGTCGGCCCGCTTCGACTCCACGTCCGGCTCATGCACGCCGGCGTTGTTAATGGAGTTGACATAGCATCGTTGCAGCGCCACGTCCTGCGGACAAGCCTCGTGCAGCTCGCGGTACAAGTCACGGGCGCGGCGGTAAGCGATCAGGGCGCCTTCGTTCGTGCCGATTTCGGAAGTGATCTGGGCGGCGTCAAACTGGGCGTCGGCCTGTTCCCGGCGCAGGCGCGGGTCGTCGCTGTGTTGGCGGGAGAACTCCTCCTCATAATCCAGCGCGGCTTGCAGCATCTCGCGGCGGATCGGTTGCGTTCCCGCGACGGTTTTGAGCTTCTCACTTAGCTGCCGCAAGAGTTGGACGGCGTCATGGGCATGCGTGAAATTCACGTCGGCCAGCTTTTGCCGCGCTTCCGCCTGCTGCGCGTTCTGGTCCGCCCGCTGCTGCTCCGACTCGGCCCGCGTCCTTTCGCCGTCCGCTTTGTCCTTGGCCGCCTGCGCGTCCCGCAGGGCCGCCGCCAACTGGATCCGGTCCGCCTCGGAGCGCAGCCACAAGGCGCCTGCGACGGCGCAGCCGACTGCCAGCGTCAGCACCAGCAAGCACGCCAGGGCGGACACCACTGGCCGCCGGCGCACCGAGCGCACAAGCCGTTCGATCGAACCCGCGCGCCGGGCGGCGATGGTTTCGCCGGCCAGGCAGCGACGGAGGTCGGCGGCCAAGTCGGCGGCGCTGGCGTACCGCCTGACCGGCTCCCGCGCCAGACATTTGAGACAGATGGTTTCTAAATCACGATCGACTGCGTGGTTGAGCGTCCGCGGCCGTTGGACCTCGCCTTCCAGAACGAGCTGCAGCGTCTCCATCGGCGTGGCGCCGCGGAAGGGCGGCCGACTGGCGAGCAATTCGTATAGCACCGCGCCGAGGCCGTACACATCGGCGGCGATGGTGACGGCGCCGCGCCGGCCGGCCGCCTGTTCGGGCGCCATGTAAGCAGGGGTTCCGATTACGGCGCCGGTGTGCGTAGTGCCTGGCGTCGGGGAGCGCGGCGCGTCAGCCGCGGGATTCTGGACCCCATCAGGGGGCTGACGCCCCCCGCTCACCGCCATCTGCTTTGCCAAGCCGAAATCGGTGACATACGGCTGTCCTCGATCGTCCAGCAAAATGTTCGCCGGCTTCAGGTCGCGGTGCAGGACGCCGCGCTGATGGGCGTAGTGAACGGCGTCGGCGACGGCAGCCAGCAGCCGGGCCGCCTCGCGCGGCTGAATCGACCGGGCCGCCGCCTGCGCCAGGCTGCCGCCCGTCAGCAGCTTCATGGTCAAATAGGGATGGCCGTTATGGTCGCCGACGTCGTGGATGGGGACGATATTAGGATGGTCCAGCCCGGCCACGGCCTCGGCTTCCGTGCGGAATCGCTGGAGATCGTCCGGGGAGGCCAGCGGGCCGGCCAGGAGCATTTTGAGAGCCACCGTGCGGCTGAGGCTTTTTTGCCAGGCCTTGAAGACGACGCCCATGCCGCCGCGGCCGATCTCCTCCAGAATCTCATAGTCGCCGAAATCGCGAAATCGCGGCAGCCGCGCGGCGACGCCGGCGGCGGCGCGGATCGGCGCCGCCATGCGGTTGACGCGATCCTGGTCGGCGAAGAATTCGCTCAGCTCAGCGGCCAGTTCGGGGTGCGAATCGAGCAAGTCCCGGCGCGATGGGGCTGAGCCGTCCTCGACGGCCCGCAGGTAGTCGGCGAGGATCGCGTCCAGACGGTCTTCGCGTTCGACGTCGGCGGCCATGGCGATCAGGATTCCTCCCGCAGCAGGGTTCGCAGCTTCTTGAGGCCGCGCCGCAGCAAGCCGGCCACGGCCGCCTCGGTGCGTCCGAGGCTTTCGGCGATTTCGACCACCGGGGCGCCGCGCAGGTGGTGCATCTCGACGACGCCGCGCTGATCCTCCGGCAGCTGGGCGAGGGCGCGCGCCAGCCGGATCAGGTCCTCCTGGCGGCTGGCCCGGTCGCTCGGCGACGACTGCTCGGCCGCCAACCACGCCTCGATGCGGGCCGAAGAGGCGTCTACGGCCTGTTCCAGCGGGCGCTGGCCGTCCAGCTCGCGCTGGTATTTTCGCGCGGCGTCGATGAGGGTGTTGGCCAGGATGCGCCGCAGCCAGCCGGCCTGCTCAGCCTCGGTGCGGCCGCGGAACTGGCCGCGATTCTGGTGAGCCTTGACAAGCGTCTGCTGGACCACGTCCGACGGATCGAGCTTGCCGCGCAGGCGCGGATCGAGCTGTAACCGGGCCAGCAGGTGGAGGTAATCGCGATAATCCTCCACCGGTCGGTTTAGGGCGCCGGCCTGCTGCTGCATTCGAGCCTCGCTACAAAAAAGACGGAGGCGAACGGCGAAGCGACCGCACCGTCGGCCGATATTCACCCCATGGGGGCCAATTCTCAAAAGGGGAAAAGTCACGCCGGAGGATGCATTGTCTCTTATGCGCGGAGGCGGGTCAATCGGGCGCCCTGCGTCATTGGGGATTTTGAGGCCGTTTGGACTCGAATCCCTCTTGCCAAGACCGCGCGAACATGGTTTCTTACGTCGTCCGCAAGAATCACGGAAGATTCCGATCACCAGGAAGGTGTACCATGCCGGACCGCGCATCCATCCGCCAGACGCTCATCGAGCTGCTTGAGGCCGACACCGGGGAGAAGCACGAAAACCTTCCCGAAGACGCCAATCTGCGCGAAGGGCTTGGCCTCGACTCGGTAGACGTCGTCAGCATTGTTTCGCAGATCGAGCGCCGCTTTCATCTCCGCTTATCGCAAGAGGAGCTGGAGAAGCTCGGCACCGTCGCCGATGTGCTCAATTTGCTGGAAGCCAAACTCTCCGCGCCCGCTCAGTCTGCGGCCTGAGATTCCTCATGCAGTTAGGCCAAGGTGCAAAGAGGTGCTTGCGCCTTGGCCGCGCTTTTGATTCAGCGGAAGTCGCTCCGCAACCTGTCGTAATCTTCCGGGGTATCCAGATCGCGCAGCACATCGGCGCTGGGTGCGACAACCTCCTGAATTTGCTGCTGTTGCGACCGCAGATAGTTGTTAATTCCCTTGCCCGCGGGCCTGGCGAGGATGTTTTCGACGTGCCGCCAGCCGATCAGCGTCGGATGGCCGCGTCGGCCGTCATGCACCGGGATGACGATCGACGCCGATGGCTGCGCGGCATAGGCTTCGGCCAACCGCCGCACCACTTCGGCGTCCAGCGTCGGATGATCGGCCGGCGCCAGCAGCCAGGCGTCGTCTGGTCGCGGGTGGAAATGGTCCGTCAGCCAGCGCAAGCCCAACTCCACCGTCGCCCGCATGTCGGCGGTGGATTCGGTCAAGCAAACAATAATGGCCCCTGCCGCTTTCGCTAGCGCTTCCAAAGAGGGGTCGTGCGGCCCGGCGATCACCAGCACCTCATCCGCTCCACCTTGTCGCAGAGCCGTGACGACATGCTCCAAGACGGTCCGCCCGCCCAGCGAGAGCGACAGCTTGGGGCGGCCCATGCGAGAGCTGCGGCCGGCGGCTGGGACGACGGCGAAGATCATCCGGGCGGCCTCGGGGTTGCGCTAGGACCAAGGTTGCGGTGGGCGATCAGCTCCGCTGTGATGCTCACGGCGATTTCCGGCACTGTCTGCGAGCCGATCTCCAGACCCAGGGGCGCATGGACCCTGGCCAGCGCCTCCGCGGCCACGCCGCGCGCTATCAAGTCGTCGAAGATCAGTTTTATCTTCCGCTTGCTGCCGATCATGCCGACGTAGCCGCACCGGGAAGAGGCCAGCCGAAACAGGGCTTCCTCGTCGTGCCGATGCCCGCGCGTCAGGATTAGGGCGTAGACATTCGGCGCTAGAGACGGGGCCAAATCAGCGAGAGTCGGGCCGATTTCGCCGGCCAACCGCCGGCTGGCTGCTGGAAAGCGTTCAGGCGTGATGTACTGCTCTCGGTCGTCGAGGACCCAGATCTCAAAACCAACTTCCGCGGCGAGGCGAGCTGTCGCTTGCCCCACGTGGCCGCCGCCGACCAGAAAAAGAACGACGCGGGGGAGAATGGGGAGGTAGGCGACGCCCTGCCGCGTCGCCGGCCGCGGCCGCTCCGCCAACGGCGACAACTGAGCGGCCACGGCTTCCGGCGCCGGCCGCTCCGCGAGAAATGCAGCGAGGACGCCGTCGCCGTCGAAAAGATAGCGGTCGCCGGCCCTTTCCCCAACCACGACGGCCTCCGTGAAGCCGCGTCCGACTTCCGCCAATTCGCCCAGCCCGCGGTAGTAGGCAGCGGTGGCGCCCGTTGTCCCAGCCGGCAGCGGGTGCAGCAGGATGGTCATGCGGCCGCCGCAGATTAAACCGTCGTCCCAGCCGTGGATGTCATCGAGGTGAAATGTCCGCACTTGCGCCCGGCCGTCGCCGACGCTTAGCGCCTGGAGCGCTCGCTGCTTCACTTCCGCTTCGACGCACCCGCCGCCGAGCGTGCCGACCTGGCCGCCGTCCGGGAAGACGAGCATGGCGGCGCCCGGCTTCTGCGGCGTCGAACCGCGCGTCTCGACGACGGCGCAGTAGACGCACGGCCGGCCGCGTTCCAGGGCTGCACAGACCTCGGCGAGCAGCTCACGCATGGGACAGATCCATCGGCAGCGACCGCAGCCGGACGCCGCACGCCGCAAAGACCGCATTGCCGATCGCCGGCGCCGTGGCGATCAGGGGCGTCTCGCCAGCCCCCGCCGACGCGATGTCTTTGCGATCCACCAAAACCACTTCAAGAACCGCCGGCGCGTCGCGGAAGCGGGGCACACGGTAGTCGGCGAAGGCGGCGTTGAGGATCTTGCCGTCGGCGAAGTCGATATGCTCAAAAAGCGCTCCGCCAAGGGCCATGATCGCCCCGCCCTCAATCTGGTTCTTGAGGTGGTCCGGGTTCAGCACCGCCCCGCAGTCGAACGCACACACCAGCCGCTCCACCTGAATCCGCCCACGATTCTTGTCCACCGTCACCTCGGCGCAGGTCGCGATGTAGCTCCCCTTCTCCGTCGCACAGGCGATCCCGAACCCACGGCCGGCGGCCGGCTTGTCCTTGCCCCAGCCGAACTTGTCCGCCGCTGCTTCGAGGACCGCACGCAGCCGCTGTTCCTTGAGGTTCTTGATTCGGAAGGCCACGGGGTCCATGCCGACCGCCTGGGCCAGATCGTCCATGTGCGATTCGCGGACGAAGGCGTTGGCCGTCGCCGCCAGGCCGCGGTACGACCCCTGCTTGAGCGGCGAGTCCGCCGAATGGAACTCGGTGCGCCGGTTGGCCACGTCATACGGCGTCGCCAGGGCGGAGCCGCCGGAGTTGTAGTTGTGGCACTCCCAGGCCGTCAGCACGCCGTCTTTCTTGACGCCCCCCTTCACGTCGATGACGCCGGCCGGCCGGAAATACGCCCAGGTCATCTCCTCTTTCCGCGTCCAGACGACCTTGACCGGCTTGCCCGCCGCCTTGGCCAGCCGCGCCGCCTCCAGCGCCGCTTCGCCGGTGTGCTTGCCGCCGTAGCCGGAACCCATGTCGGGGGCGATCACGTGAATGCCGTCCTCCGGCACATTCAGCGCCCTGGCCAGATCGCCGCGGACGCCGAACGGCCGTTGCGTCCCCGTCCAGACGGTCAGCTTGCCGCCGTCCCACTCGGCCGTGGCCGTCCGGGTTTCCAGCGGGGCGTGAGCGATATAGGCCACCGTGTAAGTCGCTTCCAGCTTGGCGTCGGCCGCCTTCATACCCTCCTCGACAGCGCCGCGCGAGTCGCCGCCCCGGCCGAATCCACCGCCGCCGCCGGCGCCGGCATGTTTCCGCAGATAGTCGAACAGCTCCTTGGCCGACGGCTGCGGCGTTTCCTTCCATTCGGCCTGAATCGCATCGAGGGCCTCCTGGGCCTCATGCTCGCTGGGAGCGGCGACGGCGACGAAATCGCCGTCATGCACGACGGTCACGCCGGCCATCTTCTCTGCATCGTCCGTCTTGATGGAAGCCAGCGTCGCCTTGAAGCTCGGCGGCCGCAGCACCTTGCCGATCAGCATCCCCGGCCGTTTCACGTCGGACGCATATTGATGTCCGCCGGTGACGAAGGCCCGCCCGTCCACCTTGGGCACGGACGTTCCGGCCGTCGTCCACTTGTCGGCCGGCGTGGTCGCGGCGTCGGCGCCGACGACGCGCATCAGCTGTTTGCCCTTCGTCAGATCGCCGAAGTCGAAGGACGGCTTTCCGTCCGGCCCGACGACCTTGCCATCCTTGATGCTCAGCGTCGTGCGGTCGATCTTCCCTTGATCGGCGGCCAGTCCGATCAATTCTTCCCGCGCCGTGGCGGCCACGCGGCGGAGCTGCGACGCCATCTGCGGCGTCGTGCTGCTGCCGAACGTGCCCGCGTCGTAGGGCGTCAGGGCCGTGTCCGCCATGACCAGGCGGATGCGCTCGACCGGCGTGTGCAATTCCTCCGAAACCACTTGCGTCAGCGACGTGCGGATGTTCTGGCCGATTTCCACCTTGCCGGTGTAGACGGTGACGTTGCTGTCCTCGCCGACGTGCAGCCAGGCGCCGACTTCGCGCGGCGCCGCCGGCCCGCGCCCCGGTCGCTGAGCCAACGCGTTTTCTCCGAGCAGCAGGGCGACGATGACGCCGCCGCCGGCGATGCGGAAGAATTGCCGTCGATCCAGCTCCCAGCCGCCGATCTCATGCAGCTCGTAGCGTTCGGGTTCGATGAACGGTTCGAGGGTGGATGTTTTGTTCATTTCGCACCCCCTTTCATCCGCTTCGCCGCTTCCTCGACGGCGGCGACGATGCGGACGTAGGTTCCGCAGCGGCAGATGTTCTTGTCCATGAAGCGGACGATGTCGTCGCGGGTCGGCTCCGGCGTTTTGCTGAGCAGCCCCACGGCCGACATTACCATGCCCGGCGTGCAGTAGCCGCACTGGAAAGCGCACTTGTCGAGGAAGGCCTCCTGAACCGGATGGAGCTTGTCGCCGTCGGC
>DATKHW010000522.1:0-8805 GCA_035546275.1 Gemmataceae bacterium | reverse complement strand
GGCTGCTTGGTTTATTGGGCCGGGCCGTAGCGGACGAGCAGCAGCGCGAACTCATCGTGCGCTGGAGCCAGTGCGGCCTGGGCGCTCTCACGGCGGGCCTCTATTTCCTCTTCGCCCGGCGCGCCTTCCGCAGCATGACCGCCGGCCTCTTGACCGGTCTCCTTTGTGCGCTATACCCCTTCTGGGTCGTCAACACGGCCGCCATCGACGACGGCGTGCTGGCGACGTTTCTTGTGAGTCTGGTGCTGTTCACCGGAGCGCGGGCCAGCCAGACCGGCGGGCCGTTCTCCAGCGTCATTTACGGCCTGGCCCTGGCGGGCACGGCCCTGGTGCGGGCCGCGCTCTTGCCGTTCGCATTCGTCGGCTTGGCCTGGTTCCTGCTCCGCAGCCGGCAGATAGCGGGCGGTTGGCTGGCGGCCTTGCTGGGCTTCCTCGGCTTCGTCATCGGCCTGGCGCCGTGGACCGTTCGCAACGTGCAGGAATTCAACGAGCCGATTCCGATCGTCGATTCCGCATACCTGCACGTGTGGATGGGCAACAATCCGTATGCTTACGGCGGGCCGGTTCCTCCGGAAGCTCTGCCGGACGAGGATCGTCGAAAGCTGGAGGAAGATAAGAAGCAGCCGGAGCGTTACGCCCGCTTGAGTAAGTTCGTCTGGGAGGATATGCAGAGCCATCCGGCGGCCGTGGCGCAGCACCGATACCAATCCGGCCTCGCGTTTTTCTTCGGCGCCCCTACGCAGGCGGGGCCGCCGCTGATGAGCGTTGTGGAGGCGGCCCCGTCGACCGACGCCAAGGCGGAATCCAACAACCGGTCCGCCCTTGGCCAGTCCGCTGTGGCGTTTTTCTGGACGCTGGTGGCCGTCATGGCCCTGGCCTTCCTCGGCTGGCGCTGGTCCTACGGCTGGCACGCCCTCTCGACGCCGGCCGCCCTGGCCATGTTCTGGATTCCGCTGCCCTACATCCTGTCTCATGCGGAGTTATTGTCCGGCCCACGGCTGCCGCTGGACGGCGTGTTGCTGTGCTATGCGTCGTTTGCCATATTGTGTCTCGTGCCGGGCGTTCGCCGTTATTTCCTGGAGGGGCCGAAGGCGCCGCCGGCTGGGCCGCCACGGTAAGCCGCGCCAACGGTGGTGGGTTAGGATTCCAATCCTGACGCGTGGTTGAAGCGTCAGGATTGGAATCCTAATCCACGACGCGGCCGATCCGGCGCTTGACAGTCTTGGCCCCCTCTGCTGCAATCTTCCCATTGGCCGCGCCGCCGCTGACGCGGCCCTCCTGTTTGTCTCTCCAGGATTCCGCACCATGACGGCGCCGACTTTCGAGAAACTCTCTCCTCCTTCCTCCGGAAGCCGCGTCGGCGTCGGCGCTGACGGCCGCTGGAACATCCCCGGCGACCCCATCGTCTGCCTCATCCGCGGCGACGGCATCGGCCGCGACGTGGGCACCGCGCCGGGCATTACCACCTGCGCTGTCCGCGTCCTCGACGCCGCCGTGGCCAAGGTCTACAGCGGCAAACGCCGGATCCACTGGTTCGACTGCCACGCCGGCGACTCTGCCCGCGAACTCTACTTCCCGCAGGTGAAGGACGAGCAGGTCGCCGCCCTCAGCGAGGAAGATCAGCGCAAGCTTTATCTCCCCGACGACACGCTCAAGGCGTTCGAGTATTACGCCCTCGGCCTCAAGGGGCCCCTTACCACGCCCATCGGCGGCGGCTTCCGCAGCATCAACGTCTACCTCCGGCTGCGTTTCGATCTCTACGCCTGCGTTCGGCCGGTGCGCTATTTTAAGGGCGTGGAAGCGCCGAACAAGCGAGCCGACAAGGTGGACATGGTGATCTTCCGCGAGAACACCGAGGACGTGTACTGCGGCATCGAGGCCAAGAGCGGCAGCGACCGAGCCAAACGCTTCATCGCCCTGCTTAAGGAAATGGGATATCACGTACCGGATTCGGCGGGTATCGGGGTGAAGCCGATGAGTCCGGAGGGGAGCAAGCGGCTGATCCGCATGGCGATCCGTTACGCCCTGGACAAGAAGCTGCCCAGCGTGACGCTGATGCACAAGGGCAACATCATGAAGTTCACGGAGGGCGCCTTCAAGGATTGGGGCTATGAGCTGGCCCGCGACGAGTTCCGCGGCCGGGTCGTCACCGAGGCCGAGGTGACGGCGAGCGCGGGGCGTCAGCCCCCTGATACAGTCGTCCTCAAGGATCGCATCGCCGACAGCATGTTCCAGCAGATTCAGCTGCGGCCGGACGAATACAGCGTGATCGCCACGCCGAACCTGAATGGCGATTACCTATCCGACGCGGCGGCGGCGATGGTCGGCGGCATCGGTCTGGCGGCCGGCGCCAACATCGGCGATCGGGCGGCCATGTTCGAGGCGACGCACGGCACTGCCCCGAAATACACTGGCTTGAACCGGGCCAATCCCGGCGCCGTGCTGCTCTCCGGCGTGATGCTGCTCGAGCATCTCGGCTGGGACGAGGCGGCCAAGCGAGTGTACGGAGCCGTCGAGGCGACCTTCGCCGAGAGCGACGAAACCGCCCGCCGCGGCCCCGGCGGCAAGCTATACGTCACCTACGACATCGCCCGCCAGTTCGCCGGCTACGGCGAGAAGGCGGGCGCGTCCAGCGCGGACTTCGCGGAGCGGATTATTAGCCGCCTGTGAGGCATGACAAGGTGACAAGGTGACAAGGTGAACGAATCACCTTGTCACCTTGTCAGGATTTACGGTGTGCTGATCGGCTTCCGCGCCACCGTGAGCCATTGCGACCACTGATCCTGGACCTGCTTCGGCATCTTCGGCAGCAAGGCGTCGATCTCCGTCAGGCGTTGCTGCATGTTGACCGTGTCGCCCATCGCCGAGTAGCAGCGCACCATTCCGCCCAGCGCGTTCAGCCCTTCCAGTCGGCCGGGATAACGATCCGCCAAGATACGGTATGCGTCCAGGGACGTGTTATACTCGCCCTGGTCGAACAGGCAGTCGGCCGCCAGAAACGGAACCTGCACCTGCTCCTCCAACGGCAGCAATCCCTTGCCCTCCGGCTTGTCCAGAAGGTCGGCCAGGCTGACGAACTCCCTTGACGCATTCACAAGGTTGCGATGGTACTCAGTCAGCGCCAGGTCCCGCTTGTCTTTGGCTACCTTGATGTCGGCGGCGTTGGCATCCGCCAACTGTTGCTCGGCCACATGGCGGTAGGAGTCTGCCAGCTCAAAATGGGCCCGCGTCCCATCCGGGGTTTGCGGGAATCCTTGCACTCTGCCGCCCACCTTTTGGACCACCTTGTCGTACTTGCCGCTGCGATAATAGATGTCGCCGAGCGCAAAGAGCGTTTGTTCCTCCGCCTCCGGATCGCGATCGACGGTATGCAGGATCTTCAGATTTTGCTCCAACTCGTCCCGCGCATCGTCCAGATTGCCGCTCGCCGCGGCCGCACATGCCAGGCGGTATCGAGCGCGGTAGGCGAAGGACGTTTGCTTGGCGATGCAATCCCTATAGGCCGCGTTGGCGCCGTCGGTATCGTTCAAGGCTCGCCGCACCTCGCCTAGCAGGTAGCACGCCTCGCCCTGCCGCTGGACGTACCAATCCTGCTGCTGCTCCTCGGGCGTCGCCGGTCGATTGACGACTTGCGTCAGCTTGGCGGACGCCTGTTCCAGGTCGCGGCCTTCCCAGCTGCAACGGGCGCTGTGCCAGAGGTACTCGCCGGGCACCGGATCGTTCGGCGCCTGCTGGGCCGCCGCGGCATAGGCCACGGCCGCCTGAAGGAACAGCTGCCGCGCTTGTTCCTGGGCCGCTTTCTTGGCGTCGCCCACCGCCTGCTTGGCCTCGTCGCGTCGGCTGCGCGCCCACTCGGACGACGCCTTGCCCCGAAGCACGTCCGCCTCTCCTGGCGGCGCCACGACCGCAAACGGCTCGGCGAGCCGCACAGCGGCGTCGAATTGGCGACTTTCCACATACGCTTTACCAGCGTCTTGGAAGAGCTTTACCACCGCCGCCCGATCCGTCAGCTGTCCCGGCCAGGCGTCGCCCCGCTTGACGCCGTCCACGACGCGCGCGAACATTTCCACCGCGGCATCCGGGTTCGGCCCCTTGAGGCGCGCTTCCGCCAGCGCCAGCGCGGCCGCCCGGCCCTCGTCGCCGCCGCTCTGTACGCACTGGTCCCAGTACCGCACCGCATCGGCGTTTTGATCTTGGTGCTGAGCGCAGACGCCGAGATTGTAGAGGGCTTCGCCCTTTTGCAGGCCGTCGGCCAACGCCTGCTCCCACAGCTTGGCCGCCTCTTGCCAGCGGTTCTGGCTCTGATAGCTGCGGGCGCAAAGTCGTCGCGCCTTGGCCTTCATTTCCGGCGTCGCCATCGGCCCCAGGTTTTCCAGGACGCGGCGGGCTTCATCCCCCTTATTGAGGCGCAGGTCCAACTCGCCGCCTAGGAGCCGAGCCGGGGCCAGCACCTCTTCCGTCGCTTCCTGCAAGTTGCGCAGCTTGAGATTGGCCGCCAGCGCTGCGGCAAGGTTCGGCGGCGTGCATTGCAAATAGGCCTGCGTCAACACCGTGTATCCCAAAACGCGCTCGTCCGATTGATCCAAAGTCGTCGTGATGGACGTGATGACATGGTCGAGGCTGTCGTGCGTGTTGAAGCCGGCCACGCCTAGACGGAATTGCAGATGGGCCTTATCGCTTTCCGGAACGCCTTCGGAAACCGCCGCCTCAAAATGCTGCCGTGCTTCGGTCCACAGCTCGGTCGGAGTGCTTCCTTCCGTTTTCAGCGCCTGCCGCATCCGCACCGTGCCGAACAGCAAATCGGCCTGGCCGGCCAGATCCGGGTGCTGGCCCTTGATGTCCAGCACGCGCTGGACCAGCTTCGCGGCCTGTTCGACGTCGCCGTCCGGCTTTTCGAGGAGCCGTCGCGCCTCGGCCAAATCGCGCTTCAATGGCGCCGCCGATTCATTGGCCGCCAGCAGAGGCCGCAGCAGGGCTGCCGTCGCCAAGGCGGCGACGCCCAGCACGAAAACCGGCGCCTGCCACAAACCCCGCAGCGATGGCCCGGCGCCCGCATGATCGACCGCCGCAGCTGTGCTTCCTGCCATGACGTCCCCCAGTCCGCCCGCTGACCGCCGGCGCACGCCGGGACCGCATTCTTCCTGCGGGCGGGCGGCTTCTCACAAAATCCGTGCCGGGTGTCAAGAGCATCCGGAACGCTCTAAGGGAGCATAAGACGGCCGAACGGCCGTTCACCATTCATGCGACCTTGACAGGAAGCGAGCTTTATCGTATCTGCCCCCCTCCAAATTCAACCAACGGGTCTCCGGGCGGTCAGCGGCGGCGCCGGCGTCAGTCGGCGGGAAGGCGCCGCGTCCGCGCGGTTGGACTGCCGGCAGGAAGCAGGAGAACCGCGCCGCGGTCGAATCGGGCCGTTTTTCTTGCAGCGGCCGACGCCAAGGGGTCGATAACACGGAACGCGAACGGTTCAGCCTTGAGCCGTGATGGATGGGGGATCGGCAAGCAACGATTCAGCCTTGATTGGGGGAACAGATGCGCTGCGGCGCCGGGCGTCCCGGCTAGGCCGAGAGGCAGGGGAGCCTCCCGTCCAACCCTGGACCGCCCAATCCGCCGACGCCGCAAGGTTCGCCGTGCGGCCGTTGGACGAGCGCAGCGCACCTGGCGGCCGAATCGACGCTTGCCACTCAGCAGGGAGGAGTCCATGGCGACGCATGTGGACGTAGATGTCCCGCAACTCTGGCGCGACTACAAGACCAATCCCGGCATCGAGCTGCGCAACCAACTGGTCGAAATCTACCTGCCGCTTGTCAAGTACAATGCGGAGCGGATTTGGCAACGGTTGCCGGACGGCGTCGATCTCGACGACCTGATTAGTGCGGGCGTTTTCGGCCTGCTGGACGCCATCGATGCATTCGACCTGGAGCGCGGCGTGAAGTTCGAGACGTACTGCGTGCCGCGCATCCGCGGGGCCATGCTGGACGAGTTGCGGACGATGGACTGGGTGCCGCGGCTGGTGCGCAGCAAGGCGACCAAGATGGAAGAGGCGCGGAAAGCACTGGAGGCGTCGCTGGGCCGGCCGCCGCGGGCGGACGAAATGGCCGAGAAGCTGGGCGTCACGCCGGCCGAGTTCCACAAGATGCAGGCGGAGGCCACGGCCGTCAGCCAGGTCAGTCTCAATAAGAAATGGTACGAGACCGACAGCTACAAGGACGTCCGCGAAATCGACATCTTGGAGGATAAAAAGGCGGAAGATCCGACGCATCGCTTGCAAAACCGCGACCTGATGCGCCTGGTGACGCGCGGCCTGAATCGCAACGAGCGGCTCATCATTATCCTTTATTACTATGAAGATATGACGATGAAGGAGATCGGCGCCACGCTCGACCTGAGCGAATCGCGAGTCAGTCAAATGCATTCGAGCATTGTGTCGCGGTTGCAGGCGCAGCTGTCGGCCCGCCGGCCGGAGTTCAGCAACTGACGCCGGTCCACACCAGCCGCGCCGCCCTTCCCTGTTCGCCGCACACGACGGCGGCCTGGCCGAAACGTCGGCCCAGCGCCGCCGCCGCCGTTTCATCCATGCCCACAACAAACAAGCTCGGTTCCGCCGGCCAACCGGCGTCGTCGGCCCGGCCCTCTCCCGGATAAAACCGATAACCGCTATCCGTAAGCAGTCGTTCCAGTCGTCGCTGGCGCTCCGCATTGCGCGCCGCCGGCGCGGGAACCGATCCAGGGTTGTAAGCGGTGATATACGCCCAGCAAGCCGTCCCGTGCGTTGCCGTCAGCGCGTCCGCTTCCGGGCTGCTGACGCCGATGCGAACGGGGAAGCGCCCGACCGGCCCGTCCACAAGGTAGGATGTGGCGCGATAAGCGGCGTCGAAACTTGCCCGCTCCTGCGTTTGGACCTTGCGCTCGGCCATGCGCGGCTCTCACAACTGATGCAATGCATCTTCTTTGCGTACTTTGCGGCTTTGCGTGAGATTCCTTCTCTACCGGGCGAACACGTCGCGCAAGAACCGCTGTACGTCGTCCCACTGATCCGCCGCTTTCTCGAAGTCCACCGCCATCGGGTGCGCCGTCCGACCGTCCTTGATCGCATCCGGCAGCGTCGCCTGCACCTGGGGATTCAGGGGAATCTGATGGCTCGGCCCCTCTGCCAGCTGCTTCTCCACGTCGGCGCTGAGCAGGAAATCCACCAACTTCTTCGCGCCGTCCGGGTTGGGACATCCGTGGATAATGGCGACCGAATTCGGCAGAAACAGCGTCCCCATCCGGCTGCCGGCGCCCCGGTCGCGGTCGGGGAAGATGATGGCGACGTGACTGCCGGCTTTGATTTCCTCCAGCGAATCGTCGGTATCCGTCACGGCCACGGCCCCCTGTCCGCGACCCACCGCCTCCGCCGCCTGCTTGTTGCCAGGCGTGATCCACACGCCGTTGTCTCGCAGACCCTCATAATACTTTTTCGCCTTTTCCGGCCCTAGAACGTCAAAAAGGCAAGCCGCCTGCGTAGCCGATGTGCCGAACTGCGGCCGGGCCATCACCACGCGATTCTTCCACTTGACGTCGGTCAATTCCAGCAGGCTCTTCGGTCGATCGGCCGGCGTCGGCAGCAGGTCGGTGTTGACCAGCAGCACGCGGGCGCGGGCCGCGAACGCCGTCCAGCAATGGTTCGTATCGCGGGCCGATGCCGGGTAGGCGGCGGCTGACGGACTGTCATACGGCTCCAGCAGTCCCATGCGCTGAAGCCGAATCGTCGAGACGATTTCGTTGTTCCAGAAGACATCGCAGCGCGGCCGCTCCCGTTCGCTCTGCAATTCAACGACCAAGCTCACCGATTTGTCCGCCTCGGTGTCGAACTTGGGCGTCGCCGCCAGCCCGGTATTGTCCCGGAATTGACCTAAGATGCCCTCCGCAAATTCTTTGTCCTGGGCGCAGTACAGCACCACGGGCGCATCGTCATCGCCGACGCCGTGGGTGGAATCCTTGTTCGTCCCTTGAGTGTTCCAGCATCCCGAGGCAAGAGCCACAATGAGGCCCAGCGCCAGGAAAAGTCGCATCCGGTTCATCGTGCCAGCCTCAATGCGAACTCGCGGCCGTTTGGAGATAATCCGGCCGACGGCATGCGCCGGCGCTTGTAACGCCGCTGTTGGCATTTTATATTGGGAATCGACTCGCGCCTTCGGGCTTGCCTCTCTTACCGAGGACCGATTGATGTCGTCGTTGCTCGCCAAGGAGCGGATCACCGCCGGTCCCCGTTTCAACCGCTGGCTCATCCCTCCCGCCGCCCTGGCCATCCACCTGTGCATCGGCCAGGCTTACGCGTTCAGCGTTTTCAAGCTGCCGCTGAATACCATGCTGGGGAAGGCCCACGGCCTGTTCGACGCGAACAAGCAGCCCGTGCAATGGAAGGCGCCCCCGGCGGCCGCACAGAACTGGCTAGTGTGGCTGTCCGATAACCTGCGCTTCCTCACCGACCGTGAATACGATTGGTCGCAACCGCAGTTGGCCTGGATTTTTACGATCGCTATCGTCTTTCTGGGCTTGTCAGCGGCCGCGGCGGGCTGGTGGCTGGAGAAAGCGGGGCCTCGCAAAAGCGGATTCGTCGCCGCCTGCTGCTGGAGCATGGGGTTCGTCGTCTCCGCGATCGGCGTCTGGCTGCACCAGCTCTGGATGCTCTACCTCGGCTACGGCGTCCTCGGCGGCTGCGGATTGGGGCTGGGCTATATCACCCCGGTCTCGACCCTCATTCGCTGGTTCCCGGACCGGCGCGGCATGGCGACGGGCATGGCCATCATGGGCTTCGGCGGC
>DATKHW010000521.1:0-6429 GCA_035546275.1 Gemmataceae bacterium | reverse complement strand
CCGCGTCGAGAGCCGCTTCGTTGATCTCGCGCACCACGACCTTCGAGGCCCCGCGCACCGCGGCCAGCTGTGCGATTCCCGCGCCCATGACGCCGGCGCCAACGACGCCGATCCGCCGCGGCTCCGTGGGCGCAAGCGACGCCAAGGATTCCGGCATTTTGCCAACCTTTTCTCCGCGAAGCCAGAGCGTGACGAGGTTGCGGCAAGCCGGGCTGACGGCCAACCGGCCGGCGGCCGCGCGCTCATATGCGAGCCCGTCCGCCATGCCGTCCCGCAGGCCGACCCGGATCGCCTGCAACGCCTCCGCCGGCGCCGGCATGTCATCGGGGACGATGCTGCGCAAGGCCCGCTCCGTGGCCCCCAGGATGGCGGCTCGACCAAGTCGCGTCGATTCCAGCAGCCGCTGTCCCCAGGTCCGCAGCGGCAGCCCTTTCAAGGTTTTCTTACCGCCCGCTATGGCACTTACGCCGAGAAACGCCAGTTGCGTCCGAAAATCCACCTCGCCGCTGGGCGCCACATCGGCCAGGCCGATCTTGAGCGCCTCGCGCGCCCCGAGCCGCTTGTCCTGCAAGATGATTTCCAGCGACCGTCTCAGTCCGACGATGCGCGGCAGCCGTTGCGTGCCACCCCAGCCCGGCAGCAGGCCGAGGCGCGCTTCAGGAAAGCCGAGCTGCGTGGCTCGGTTGTCCATCACCAGGCGATAATCGCAGGCCAGCGCCAGCTCCAGGCCGCCGCCGAGACAGGGGCCGTGGATCGCGGCCAGCGTCGGCATGGGCAGCGCGGCCAGCTTGTCGAACAGGAGCTGACCCCGTGCGGACAGCGCCTCGGCCGCAGCGGCGTCGGTGATTTCCAGGAAACCGTGCAGATCGGCGCCGGCGAGGAAACCGGCGTCCGGTGGTTTACCGCTGCGGAGGATGAGCAGCGGCAGCCGGGCTTCGGCGGCGACGGCGTCGAACGCGGCGTCGAGGTCGGTCAGCAGGCAATCACCGAGCGTGTTGTGCTTCTGGCCGGGCACGTCGATTTTGAGAAAGGCGCTGCCGTCCGCGTCTTTCTCCACCGTAACGGTTTCGGACTGGAAGAGCATGAAACGGCCCTCGGAGCAAATTTCGAGAGGGTTGTCGCGAATAAGAGAGCAAAGGCGCGAAGCCAGGTGGTTCCGTTCCGGTTTCCATAGGCGACGGCCCCTGGCCTGTGCTACGATTCCATCGGACCACTGACCACTCCGCGCGCCGGTCGCTACGTTATGTTCAGCCGTGGATTCCATCGCCGGGAGACGCCGTCGTGCCCGTCATAGCCACCGACAACCTCGTCAAGCGCTTCGGCGCCATCCAGGCCCTCGCCGGGGTCACGATCACCGTGGAACGCGGCGAAATCTTCGGCCTGCTGGGCCAAAACGGCGCCGGGAAAACGACGCTTATCAAGATCCTTCTTGGCGTCACCAAGAAGACGGAGGGCAGCGCCATGCTGCTCGACCGGCCGGCCGGCGCCGCGGCGGCGCGCCGGCGCGTGGGCTATCTGCCGGAGGACCACCGCTTTCCCGATTACCATACCGGCGCCAGTCTCCTCGACTTCTATGGCGCCCTGCTCGATGTGCCGGGCCGCGTCCGCCGCCGGCGCATCCCCGAAATCCTCGAAGTGGTCGGCCTCAAGGGGCGGATGCATTACAAAATTCGCACTTACTCCAAGGGCATGAAACAGCGCCTCGGCATCGCCCAGGCGCTGATGCACGAGCCGGACGTGGTCTTCCTCGACGAACCGACCGACGGCGTCGATCCGGTCGGCCGCCGCGAAATCCGTGACATCATGCAATCGCTGAAAAAAGAGGGGAAAACGATCTTTCTCAATTCGCACCTGCTCAGCGAAGTGGAGCAGATTTGCGACCGCGTGGCGATCCTGGCCAAGGGCGAATTGGTGCGCGAAGGCGATATCGCTACGCTGACGAAGATGCAGGGATTCTTCTTGATCGGTCTGGCGCCCGGCGAGACGTTTCCTGAAGAGGAAGTGGGCAAGCTCGGCTATACCGGACGGTTCATGGGCGCCTTTTACGAGGTCGCGCTTCTTGACGGCCAGACCATCGACCCGATCGTGGCGATGCTGCACGGGCGCGGCCTCAAGTTGCGGCACCTCGTCCAGAAACGGCAAACGCTGGAAGACCTGTTCGTACAGACCGTGCAGGCGGCCGAACCGGGCGTGGATCATCGGGCCCACCGCGAGCCGACGGACGGCGAACGAGACATGCGCATTCAGGGCCGCGAAGCCGACGTCCGCATTGGAGAACGCCGTCCATGAAATTCTTTGCCATTCTCAAGGACTCCTTGCGGGAAGCCATTGACGCCAAGGTGTTCTACGTCATGGTCGGCCTGTCCGTGCTGGTGACGCTGCTGGCCTTCAGCCTCACCTTCACTCCGGCGGAGGGCGGCCGCCAGGTGGTACAGCAGTTCGCGGTGCTGCCGTTGAACACCGATGCTCCGGACGTGAGCGAGGCCCAGGCGCTGTCTCAACTCCTCCAGGCCCTTCCCATTCGTTTCCAGGTCAAGGAAGTAACGCCCCTGAACGGCGCCCGCGATGCGGCGACCAGTTCCTTTAAGGTGAAGCTGCAAGCGTCGTTCAACACCACGGAGGCGGCGCAAAGCGCCAAGGCCGATCCGACGACCGTGGAGCGGTTCATCAGCGACCGTTTCGGCGCCTTGGAAGGCGGCCGGATGATGGCGCCGGCCGACGTCCACTTCACCGGCTGGGAGGGCGGGGCCGCCATTCCGATCCTTGGTCAGTTCATTCCGGGCGGCGGCCTAAAGGGGAACTTCGAGCTGACGGCCCATCCGACCCCAGTCACGTACCGCTTCTGGCCCAATAAACTTTCCTTGTTCTTCGGCGCCATGCCGCTGACCGGTCAGGCCGCCTTTCCCCTGTATAATCAGGTATTCTTCATCGAAAATGTCATTGTCAGCTATATCGGCTCGACCATCGCCGTAATCATCAGCATCATCATCTCCGCCTTCTTTATCCCCAACATGCTTCGCAAGGGGTCGATCGATTTGCTGCTGGTCAAGCCGATCAGCCGCGTCGCTTTGCTGCTGTACAAGTTCGTCGGCGGTCTCACGTTTATCTTCTTGAACACCGTGGTGGCGGTGGGCGGCGTGTGGGCGGCGCTCAGTCTGCGCTCCGGCATCTGGGGTGTTTCGTTCCTGGAAACGATCCTCGTCCTGACCTTCTTTTTCGCCATCCTGTATGCGGCTTCCACCTTGTTCGGCGTAATGACCCGCAGCCCGATCGCCGCCATCTTGCTGACGGTCGCCGTCTGGTTTGTGATTTTCATCGTCGGCGTGATCAACAGTGTATTCGACGGCCTCCGCGCGCTCGACCGAACCGCCCAGGCCCTCCACAATCAGCTAGGCGACGAGGCGATCAAGGCGCTGGAAAACCAGCCGATCGACTCATCCGACGACGAGCCGGGCTCGCCGAGCCGACGGGGCCCGCCTCTGGAAGCGTTTCGCTTCAGCGAGAACTGGTTCAGCCAAACCATTTCCGTCCTGCACGTCATACTGCCGCGGACCAACGATCTCTACACGCTTACGGAGCGGCAGATGCGCCATGACCTGGAATTCGGCGAGCCCATCCCGCCGCCGGAGCTGGATAAACCGCCGCCGACCTTGCCAGGCGGAATCCAGTTGCCGCAGTTGCAGCCGAAACCACCCTCGCTGTTCGAAACTCTGGGCGTCTCCTGCGCTTTCATTGCCTTGATGCTCGGCATCGCCTGTTTCTGGTTCGTCTCAAAAGACTACTAAGCGAGCGGTGGGGGTCGGCCCGCCGGCGGTTGCATTACCGCCGGGCCGACCCCGCACCGCTCACCGCCGTCTATGACCGATCCCGTCTTCCAGCGCTGCATCCACCCTCACTGCGGCGGCACGCTCGCCGTGGACGACACCTCGTTCCGCTGCCCCCAATGCGACGGCCTCCTCGACGTCGCTTACGACTGGGACCGGCTGCGGCCGCCGGCGTCGCTGCGCGATTTCGAGGCCAAGTGGGCGAACCGATCCGACCCGCTCTGCTTCAGCGGCGTGTGGCGCTTCCGCGAATTGCTGCCATTCGCCCCGCCGGACAAGATTCTCACCATCGGCGAGGGCCAAACGATCCTTCAGAAGGCCGACGCCGTGGCGAAGTACGTCGGCCTCAATCCCGGCCGACTGTTTCTGCAATACGAGGGGCTGAACCCGTCCGGCAGCTTCAAGGACAACGGCATGACGGCGGCGTTCACCCACGCCCGCCTCACCGGCGCGCGCCGCGCCGCCTGCGCCAGCACCGGCAACACCAGCGCCTCGCTGGCCGTCTTCTGCTCCGCCTCCAGCCTCATGAAGGCGATCGTCTTCATCGGCAGCGGCAAGATCGCCTATGGCAAGCTGGCCCAGGCGCTCGACCACGGGGCGCTGACCGTGCAGATCGCCGGCGACTTCGACGACGCCATGCAGCGCGTCCAGCAGGTGTCGCGTAAGCTCGGCATTTACCTCGTGAACAGCGTCAACCCCTTCCGCCTGGAGGGGCAGAAGACGATCATGTACCGCGTGCTGGAGGCGCTGCGCTGGGAGCCGCCGGACTGGATCGTCGTGCCCGGCGGCAACCTCGGCAACGTCAGTGCCTTCGGCAAGGCGTTCATGGAGTTGGCGGACCTGGGATTGCTGAAAAGGCTGCCGCGGCTGGCCGTCATCAACGCGGCCGGGGCGAACACGTTCCACATGCTGTATGAGCGGCACAACCTGCGCTGGAACGTCGGCCGGCCGGATTCCGGCGTCAGCGAGGGCTATTTTCGCAAGCTATCGGAAGAGGGCGTGCGGGCGGCGACGATCGCCAGCGCCATCGAGATCAACCATCCGGTAAATCTCACGAAGGCGTTGCGCGCCCTGGACCGCTGCGGCGGCGTGGTCCGCGAGGCGACCGACCAGGACATGCTCGACGCCAAGGCGCAGGTGGGGGCCGGCGGTTTGGGCTGCGAGCCGGCGTCGGCCGCCAGCGTGGCCGGCGCCCGGAAGCTGCGGCAGGAGGGCGTCATCGGCGTCGACGAGCGCGTGGTCTGCATCCTGACCGGCCACCAGCTCAAGGACCCGACGGCGACGGTGGCCTATCATAGCACGGATCAGCGAACATTTGATGAAGTGCTGGGCAGCCGCGGCGTGCGGCGGGCCGCCTTCGCCAACCGAGCGGTGCAGGTGCCCAACAACCTCGACGACATCATCAAGGCGATTGAGGTGTATTCGTGACGCCGTCTATCCCTTCTGAGGACCCTCTCCATGCGCCGTGCCATCCGCTTCGCATTCGCCGCCTGCGTTCTGGCGCTTCTCGCTGGCTGCAAGAGCAATAACGCCGACGGGCGGCTCGTCGGTACGTGGGTCAGCAACTCCTTGCCGAACGCGCCGCCCGGCGTCGCCATGACCTGGGTGTTCGGCGCCGACAAGTCGTTCCGGATGACGGTCCAGGGGACTGGCGGTTCCAAGACCATCACGGGAACGTACCGCCCCAGCTTCGGCGACGCCGTCTATATAGAGCACCTGAGCGAGCCGGTTTCGGGCAAGAACCTGTTGGAGGACAACATCACGGTCAACGGCAATCAGATGACGGCGCGCGACCCGGACGGCACGACGGCGACCTTCACCAAGCAGTAACAGGGGAACTTAGGCACGATGAAGACGCACATCGCAATCAACGGCGCCGCCGGCCGGATGGGGCAGCGGCTGATTCACCTGTGCCAAGAGGACGCCGAGTTAGCCCTCAGCGCCGCCCTGGAGGCGTCCACCTGCCCGCAGCTCGGCCGCGACATCGGCGAGGTCTGCGGCCTCGGCCCATTGGGTGTAGCGCTCCGCGCCGACCTTCCCGACGTTAAGCGCGTGGAGGTGCTGGTCGATTTCTCCACCCCGGAGGGGACGATGGCGGTGCTGCCGGTCTGCGTGCGGCGGCGCATCCCACTGGTCGTCGCCACGACGGGCCACACGGCGAAGCAGAAAGCAGAGATCGAGGAAGCCGCCCATGACATCGCCCTGCTTATGGCGCCGAACATGAGCTTGTCGGTCAATGTCTTGTTCCGGCTAGTGCGGGAGGCGGCCCGGCTGCTCGCCGGCAATGATTTTGATGTGGAGATCATGGAGCGGCATCACCGCTTCAAGAAGGACTCGCCGAGCGGTACGGCGCTGCACATCGCCCGGATCGTGCAGGAGGCGATGGGCCAGACCGAGGTGCGGCACGGCCGCGAGGGGCTGATCGGCGAACGGCCGCGAACTGAGATTGGTATGCACGCGCTCCGCGTCGGCGACAACGTTGGCGAACACACGATTATCTTCAGCACGCTTGGCGAGACGCTGGAATTGACGCACCGCGGCCATTCGCGCGACAGCTACGCCCGCGGCGCCCTGCTGGCGGCGAAGTTCCTGGCGAGCCGGCCCG
>DATKHW010000520.1:0-7259 GCA_035546275.1 Gemmataceae bacterium | reverse complement strand
GATTACGCAGGGCCGATCGACGGCAAGGCGGTGGGAATTGCGATCCTGGCGGACCCGGCGAATCCTTATCCGAGCTATTGGCACGCGCGCGGCTACGGCCTGATGGCGGCCAACCCGTTCGGCCGCGACAAGTCGGGCTTTCCAGCGGTGAAGGGCAAGACGGACCTGGTGAAGATGGCGAAGGGCGACCACCTCAAGTTCCGTTACGGCATCCTGCTGCACGACGGCGACGCGAAGGCGGCCAAGACGGCGGAGTGCTACGAGCGGTTCGTGAAGCTGAAGGAGTGACGATCACTGGCGACGGTGGAGGCAGGGTGTTCCCCGCCGGCGCCGTCGGCGAACCGGGCTCCGCTCACGGATAGCGGACGAACGACGCCGGATCCTGCATCGGCGGTTTGCCGATCGCGGTCCTGGCGAGGGCGGCATTCCACGCCGGCGAACAGCGGGCGGCCCTGCCGAGCCGCCCGCCCTGAACGGCATTGCGGTTAGTTGCCCGGGCCTTTGCTCGCCGCCTCCGCCTCGGCCATCCGTTTCGCCATTTCCGCTTTCAGCGCGTCCAGGTTGAAGCTCGCGCCCGTTTGCATCGGCGGGTAATCGAGGAAGGTCTGGATTTCCTTGCCCATCACCTGCTGAACGAACACGAAGCGCCAGAATTCATACTTGAACCACTGGAAGTATTCCTGCGACCCCTCCTTCGTCCCATTGTTGGGCCAGCCCATGCGCTCGAACGGATCCAGGCGCAAGTTGGTGATGACGGGCACGTCGGGATGGGTCTTTTCACCCAGCCAGCCCTGGGGTTGGTGGATGAAGGTGAACTTGTAATCGTCGATCCGCACCGCGCCGACGGTGCTTTCGCCGAGATAGAAGATCTCGTGACGATTGGACGGACCTTTGCCGGTGATCATGGCCGTCTGGTCATAGCCGTCGAGATGGTTCTTGTACGTCCGGTCGCCGAGTTTCACCCCCTTGAGCAGCTGGTCGGTGATGTTCGGGTTGCCGGCCGCGGCGACGAACGTGGGGAACCAGTCCAGGCCGGACATGATGCCGTTCTGCACCGTGTCCGCCGGCACGTGGCCGGGCCAGCGCAGGATGCACGGCACGCGGAAGCCGCCTTCCATGATCGTCCCCTTGCACTGCGCGAACGGCGTCGTTCCGCCGTCGGGCCAGGTGAAGAGTTCGGTGCCGTTGTCGGTGGTGAAGACGACGATGGTGTTGTCGTCCTCGCCCATGTCCTTGAGCTTCTTCATGACGATACCGACGTCGTCGTCCAGCTGGGCCATGCCGGCTTCCTGGATCGACCAGCCGTTCTCCGAGTTGCGCAGCGCCTCATACTTCGGGGAGAGATGCGTGACGATGTGCATCCGGGTCGGGTTGAGCCAGACGAAGAACGGCTTGCCGTCCGCTTTGGCCTTGTCCATGAACTTGACGGCGAGGTCGCGGATCTCGTCGTCCACCGTTTCCATCCGCTTCGGATAGAGCGTGCCGGCGTCCTCGATCTTCTGCTTGCCGATCTTGCCCCAGCGAGGCATCTCGGTCGGGTCGTCCTTGTCCGTGGCCCAGCAATGGACCATGTTGCGCGGACCGACGGCGTTCAGCAAGTTCTGCGGATAATTGGGATGCGCAGGATCTTCCATCGCGTCCAGGTGATACAGGTAGCCGAAGAACTCGTCGAAGCCGTGGACGGTGGGCAGGAACTCGTTGCGGTCGCCGAGGTGGTTCTTGCCGAACTGGCCGGTGGCGTAGCCTAGCGACTTGAGCGCCGTGGCGATCGTGCAGGCTTCCGCCGGCAGACCGATCTTGGCGCCCGCCTGGCCGACCGTGGTCATGCCGGTGCGGATCGGCAGCTCGCCGGTGATGAAGTTCGCCCGGCCCGCCGTGCAGCTCGCCTCGGCGTAGTAGTCGGTGAATATCATGCCGTCCTTGGCCATCTTGTCGAGGTTCGGCGTCCGTCCGGCCATCAGGCCGCGATGGTAGGCGCCGATGTTCCACATGCCGATGTCGTCGCCCATGATGAAGACGATGTTCGGCTTCTTGCCTTCCGCGGCGGCCTTCTCGGCGACGGCCTCATTGTGACTGGCCACGGCGGCCAGCGCGGCCTTGTTCAGGCCGCCGGTGCAGCAGTCCGGGGCGGCCGGCGCCGCCGGGGCGGTCGCCTTCGGTTGTTCCGGCTGTCCCGGGTCCGCCTTGGCGAACGGGTTCAGCTTGCCGGTCGCTGCGGCGTAGCCGAACAGCGCCCCCAGCCCCAGCACGGCCAGGAACTGGAGTTTGGCGTTATTCCACATGCGAGCTCTCCTTTTACAGGCCGGTCAGAATTATCCCGTACAGCGCCGCCATTCCGGCGTCGGCCAGCGCCATGACCATCACCGCCGGTCGCCGGCGCAGTGGCGAGGTTAGCATCAGGACCACGAAGGCCGCCTTTTCCACGACCGCGACGATCAGCGTCGGGACGCGGACTTCGGGGCGGTAGGCGGCGTAAACGACCAGAGCGCCTACCAGAAAAATCAGGAGCGCCCAGTGGCGGGCGATACTGACGCCGAGCGGGTCGGCCGGCGCCTGCCCGAACACCCGTTTCATCAGCGGCGCCGGCGCCACGACCAGCGCCAGCGCACCGGCCGTCGCCAGGCCCGTGATGAGCAGGATCAGCTCAGCATGCGCAGCCAACATGGGGCCTGGCCTCCCGCCCGCGGAACGGCGCCTCAGGGCTTCAGGTCCCAACCCTTGAGCTTCTCCCGAGCCGTCCCGTAGTTCCCGAGATGGTAAACGGACGCGCCCACCGGCGAGAATGTGAACAACTCGAACTTCTCGTCGAGCATCTTCTTCAAGTAATCCTCAGTAGCCATTCCGATCGTCACATGCGGGTTGAACTTCTTGCCGACTTCATTCGGCACGAATTTCTCCACGTAGTCGATCGTCTGCTGATTGATGTCGGGGTCTTCCTTCGTGGTGACGTAGGCCGCGGCGGTCCCCGTCTCCGCGGTGAAAGGAGCGACGGCGTCGATCAGTTTCTGTTGGTACCGCAGCAGGTCATCCGTCGGCTCGATCACGATCCCTCCAAGACCGAGGCCCTTCAATTCGCCCGTACCGGGGATGAAGTAGTACTTGTACGCTTTCAGCTTCCAGGCGGTCGGCTTCTCCTCGGCCAGGACTTTGCCGACGGCCTCGTAGACCTTGTCGAGGTCCGCCGTCTTCACGTATCGCTGCAAACACGAAATGTGCGGTTGATGCGTCTCGCTCAGAGCGAAGCCCTTGGGGAAGTCCTTGAGCAGGCGCTCGTTGGCGGCCTTCGCCTCCTTGATCATCGTCGCGTCCGGCTCCAGCAGGATGTCGATGGCCGTGACCGCGTCCGGATCCGGGGCTTTCGTTGCTTTCTCTTCCGCGCGGCCGGGCGCGCTGACCGCCAGGGCGGCGATGGCGAAGGCTAGCGCGACCGCTGCCCATGTCGTCATTCTCATCGGTTTCTCCTTGTGCATTAGAATGCAGAGTGAGCGCGAGCGCCTCTTGGCGGCGTTACTTGTCGAACGGGAACACCCGCTTCCAGTCGGTCTTCATGCTGATCACGGTCCAGCCTTGCTTCTTCGCCTTCGACATCAACTCTTCGGAAAAGGCGCCGACCTTGGTATCCGGTAGCTTGTTTGCAGGGCCGTAGGCGTATTCGCGCTCGGCGTCGTCGTGCAGCACCAGCATCCCCAGCCGGGCGCCGTCGCCGGCCGTGGTGTATTCCAGCATCTGCTGGTCGCCGGGCGAGTTGCCGAACGCCGCGTACGGCCGTCGGCCGATCATCAGGTGAATGCCCTCCGGCTTGCCCGCATCGTTGTCGTTCAGCAGCAACCTTGGCTCCTTGGTGAGGATCGGCTTGCCGTCCTTGTCGTAGCCGTACTTCGTCCCCCCCATGCTGCCGACCACCTGCTCGGGCGGGATGCCGTACACCTGCTCGGCGTAGACGCGCACGAAATCCTGACCGCCGCCGGTCACGATGTAGGTCTTGTAGCCGTTGGCGCGAAGGTACTGCATCACCTCCAGCATCGGCTGATAGATCAGCTCGGTATAGGGGCGCTTGAAGCGAGGGTGCCTGGCGGTCGCCAACCACTTCTTCACGTCGGCGCTGAACTCGTCCGTCGTCACGCCGGTGAGGGTGGCGGCGAGAATCTGCTCCAGGTCTTTCATCGAGAGTTTCGCGATCGCCTCCTGGTCGCCGGAAAGAACGGTCTTGAAAGGCTCCACGTCTTTCAGTTCAGGCTTCTCCTTCACAACCGCGGGGACCCGTTCCAGGCAGTAGACCACCTGCGTGTACATCGGGTGCTCGACCCACAGGGTGCCGTCCTGGTCGAACGTGGCGATGCGCTGCTCGGGTGCCACATACTGCGGACTCGCCTTGTCGGTGGTCGTTCGCACGAAATCGAGGAGGGCTTTTTTCGCGGGGCCGTCGTTCCAGGACGGCAGCGGATCGGCGGCCGGCTCGGGCGCGGAGCCGCGAACGACGAACGGTGCGGCCGCAACGGCGGCGAGCATCGCCCCCAACGCGATGAGCAAAAAACGTCTTTTCATGATCGTCCTACTCAGGTTTCACTTCTGTATGTCCGGCGACTTCACGCACCGGAACCCGACGTGAGACATGCCGGTGTCGGGCGTGCAGCCCATGCGGGCGCTGGGCCGGTAGTTGAAGCAATAAGCGGGGCAGCAGAGAAAGGAGCCGCCGCGCTGAACGCGCTCGGCCGCGTGCCGTCGCGGGTCGAAACTGTGCTTCGGGCCGGTCGGGTTGACGGCGACCTTTCCGTCCGCGAACTCGGCGCAGGCGTCGGGGAGATGCCAGTCGGCGGTCCACTGCCAGACGTTGCCGCTCATGTCGTAGAGGCCGTAGCCGTTGGGCTGGAACGCCTTCACCGGAGAGGTGCGCTCGTAGCCGTCTTTCGCCGTATTCTTATCGGGAAAGTGTCCCCGAAAACTGTTGCACTGTGGAAGCTCTTCGTTGGGCGGCTCGTCGCCCCAGACGTACTTCTTGCCTTCCAGGCCGCCTCGGGCGGCGCGTTCCCATTCGGCCTCGGTCGGCAGCCGCTTGCCGGCCCACTTCGCGTAGGCGACGGCGTCGTCCCAGGACACGTGGACGATGGGATGTTCGTCCATGCCGCCGATGGAGCTGCCGGGGCCTTCCGGATGGCCCCAGTTGGCGCCGGGCGTCCAGTTCCACCACTGGCTCGCGTCGTCGAGGGAAACGGCATGGTCCGGCGGCGTGAACACCATCGAGCCGGCTACGAGGTCCTCCGGTTTGGGCGCGTGGGCTGCCGGAGGCGCGTTCCGCATAATGTCTTCGACGGTGGGCGTGATTTCCGCCGTGGTGCGGTAGCCGGTCGCCTCGACGAAGGCGCGGAACTGGGCGTTGGTGACCTCGGTTTCGTCCATCCAGAAGCCGTCCATGCGAACGCAGTGGGCCGGACGCTCGACGGGCAAGGCGTCGGCGTCGGCGCTGCCCATTGTGAATTCGCCGCCGGGAACCCAGCGCATGCCCGGAGGCGGCGGGGGTTCAAACCACTGCCGCCAGTTCGCCGCGCCAAGCAGGTAGGCAGCGCCGAACGCGCCGACGGCGAGTCCGGCAAGAAGGAGGTTTCGGCGCATGGAAGCGTCGTCCACTCAAATGCTGCATCGTCACAGCAATGGGCTGCGCCGGCCACGGCCGGGCACCCGAACGCAGGGCGCTGAAATCGTCCGCCTCCGAGCCGACTTGGCTCCCATCACCACCCGGAGCCAAGGACTGATCCGGTGTGGAGTAGAGTTTTAACGTCGCTCGTGAGCCTATTCAAGTCCCAAGACGGCAAAATCTTCTCCTGCGCCGCGGCGGAGTGGATTTGATGGAATACCCAAGAAGCGCGCGGACGGCCGCGCTCGGCAAATGCCGTCGCCGGGCAACTGGGATTCGATTGCACCGGCAACCTCACCGTGGATTACCGCCGCCTGTCCCGCGAATTGCCCTCGCAGACGCTCCGCGGTCGGAAGTCGAAATGAGAGAAGAGGGGCCTACGGATTCTGACTATCCGTGGCCGGCGTCTTCCCCTGGCGGAGGCCGCAGGCCCGCTCATAGAGCGGCCGCAGCCACGGTGGGACGCAGCACTTGAAGCTCGACCGTCGCAGCTCGCCGACGTAGACCTCGTCGAACGGCTGCAGGCGGATGTTGGTCCGCTGATCGTGCCGCAGAAGAATGGCTTCAAGATCGACGTGAAACAGCTCCGGCGAGCTGCCGTCGGCGACGTGGCTGCGGACCACCTGGACGTCGCCGACCGCGGCGCCGGCGCTTACGCCGCCGACGCGTTGCAGCAGGTCCACCACGGTTTCCGGCCCCTGATACGGCATGCAGCGCTCACGGCCGGCTACCGCGCCGAAAAGATAGATTTGCTGACTGTCATATCCCACGACCTGGACCTGGACCTGATCCGGCGACAGCTGCAACCGCGCCGCCGCGGCCTGGGAGATTTCGGCAGTCGTCAGCCCATCCACGTGGAGCCGGCCGCCGTCGGGCAGCGAGATGCGGCCGTCGGCGCCGATCTGGTGCGCGCCGCCGCAATCCGGCCGGCCGGCCGCTTCCAGTTCCAGGAGGTCGGGGCAGTGGACAGCGTAGTGCTCTTCCAAGTCGCCGCTGTGGGCGGCTGGATCGCGGTTGGACATCAAGGCTCGTTCCAGGCGCGTGCCGTCGGCGGCGCAGCCAGCCGACAGACCGAGCGCCGCGGCCAGGACGCCGCCAAAGCCCCAGAATCGCCAGGATCGCCCAGACCGCATGGATGGTCCGCCCGGAAAAGGCGTTGGAACCACACTCTAGGGTATTTATCGGCCGGCGGCGGGCGGCGGCTTGAGCCGCGCGGCCCGCCCGGCCGCTGGAGTCAGTTCTTCTTCTCCTCGCTGAGGATCTTGCCGTCGGGGTCCACCTGGACCTCGAGCTTTTTCTTGTCGGCCGTCTTCACCTGCACCTCGAAATAGGCCAGTTTCTCGGTCTTCTTTTCCACCTTCGTGACTTCCTCCACTTCGGCGTATTCCGCCTTGGGGTACTTCTCCTCCAGCGCCTTGGAAACTGCCTTGGGCAGGGCCTTGTACTCGATCTCCTTCTCGATCTCGGTGAGGTCGCCGTCGGGCGTCAACTCGACGCTGAGCGCTTCCTTCTTGTTTATGATTTCGATTTCGTAGTAGGTCTTGCCGTCCTCGACCTCCTTCGCGGCCTCCACGAGGTCGGCGTCGGGGAAGCGCGCCTTGACGGCGTCCACGACCGTTTTGGGCAG
>DATKHW010000519.1:0-2659 GCA_035546275.1 Gemmataceae bacterium | reverse complement strand
TCGTGAATGAGTTCATATCTGTCCGCCGCATTCGCCCCCGTATGGAGCGTGGCATGGCCAAAGCCGTCGTCGACCCGACTGAATTACGGCGGTTCGCCCACGGACTGAAGCACTTTAACAGCGAACTGCAGCACGCGCTGGCCGTTCTGAACGGCCAGTTTTCCGCCCTCGGCGACACATGGCGCGACCAGGAACATGAGAAATTCGCCCGCGAGTTCTTGCAGACGATGCAAGTTCTGTCGCAATTCGTGGCGACGGCCAATGAACATATCCCGTTCCTGCTCCGCAAGGCGGAGCGGATCGAGGAATATCTCCAGCAGCACTAGGGCCGACGTATGAGGGAGTCCGCCCGCGTCCTTGCGACCGACGCTCTCCGCGATTTTCAGACCGCCCTCGCCAAGTACAGCGCGAAGGCCCGCGAGGCGCTGCGCGCTGCTCTAATGGACGTGCAGCACACATTCGACTGGCTGGAAAGCCAACTCAAATTGTGGACGCGCGAGACGGAGAAGCGGCACGAAGAGGTCAACCGCTGCCGCTCCGAGCTGGCGATTGCGCGGTCCGCTCCGGAGCATTGGCGATCGGCCGTCGCCGAGAAGGAAATCGATTTGCGCCGCGCCCAGGGTCGGCTCCGCGAGGCCGAGGAGAAAACGGCGGCGGTGAGACGATGGCGACGGATGTTGCCGCAACAAGTCAATGAATTTGAGCTGCCGATGCGCCGCCTGGGCGGCTTTCTTGACGGCGACGTCCGCCGCGGCCTTGCCGTCCTTGACGCCAAAATCCAGGCGCTGGAAGAATACATGAGGCTGACGCCGCCGGAAGTTGCGGCGGCGGCGCCGCCCCCCGCTGACGGCGCGCCAACCGTCCCGGAGGCCAGGCCATGAGCCTCAACGCGTCTTCCGTCGAACTGACCGACGGGATAAAAACGCTCGCCGAACTCTGGGAAGCAACGCGGGCCGTGTGGACGGACGGCGTCGCCCTCGATTTCGAGCAGCGCTTCTGGCGGCCGCTGGAAGGACACAGCAACGACGCGGTCAACGCCATCGACCGTCTCGCGCTGCTGGTCGCCCAGGTGCGACGCGACTGCTCGTGACAGCTCCGGCTCCGAAGGCGAGCCGGCTTGCGACAATGGAACTCTCCGTCATGAATGAACCTGTCCTCGTTGCACGCCAACGAATGCTCTTGCGAGACCTGGCGCAGCGGTCCGCCGCGCGCGCGCGGGACGAGAAACTGCTCGGCCAAACGGCGCCGCACGCCAAGGCGCAGGCCGAGACCGCCTTCGAGAACGGACGGCAAGAGATTGAGGCGAAGCTGAAGGTCGCCCTGGCGCAGGTGGAGCGCGAGACCGAGGAGGAACGCGCCCACGTTCAGGCGCTGTTCGACGAGGAAGTCGCGGCGGCGCAGCGGGAATTCGAGCAGGCTCGCGAAAGGCTGGCTGAACGGTGCGAGGCGGAGAAGGAGACCGCGCGCAACACATTCCAAGAGACTCGCTGGACGCTCAACGCTGTTCTGGACCGCAACGTTGACAAGGCGAAGGAGCGGTACAACGCGGCGGAAAAGCGGCTGACGGCCGTCCTCGACCGCATGGTCTCGCTCCGCCGAGAAGCCAGCGACCTTTGGGACGAATGGGAGGAAGGTTATCTTCATCCATCATGGAAGAGCGCCGCTGGTCCGCGCGACAAGAATCCGCGGCTCAGCCTGCGCAAGAGTCTCGGCGCCCTGGAGGAACGGCTGACGGTCCTGCGTATGCAGCTGGGCGACTTGGTGCTGCCGCAAGTGCTCAAGGGCGGCCGCCTCACGTTGGCCTTCGCCGCGGCCGGCGCGCTGCTCATTGTGCCCATCAGCCTGCTGGCGCCGCTTTTTGGCGTCCCCACCACTTTGCTCATCCAGTTTGTCGTGGGTTTGCTTGTCTCCTCCGTGCTGACGCTGGCTGTCGGCATGACGACAAAGCTCATCCTTGATTTCATTGCCAAGCGACAGGTGCGATCGCTTTTCCGGATCTATCCCGGCTTCTGTACGGCTGTGGATTCTGTGGCGCTTCGCTGCCGTCAGCGGCTGAAGAGCGCCGCGTCGCGGCGCTGCCGACAGATCACCGTCCTCAAGAAACGGCAAAAACGCGCCCAGAAGGAAGCTCGCGTGCAGGCCCAGCAGGAGTGGACTGGCGCCAAGCGGCGCTTCGACGATGATTTGCCGGCCGCGTTGGAATCCAGCAAGGGTCGCAAGACGGCGGCTGAGCGGCGCTTGGAGGCCGATTTGCGAGCGCTGGACCGGGAACATGAACGCCGGCTGTCCGAGGCGCATCGGGCGCATGACGCTGAGACGGAGGAGCTGTCCGCGAACCGGCGGCGGCGCGTGGACGAGATTGAAGGCGGCTACGAACGCGGCTGGCAGATGATGGCCGAGCAGTGGCGCCGGGCCGTCGCCGAGCAGCGATCCACTGTGGACGCCGTGCGGACGGAGTGCGCCCGGCTTTTCCCGGCTTGGTCGGATCCGTGCTGTAACGAGCGCCCGCCAGCCCCTACGCCGCCGCCTGTGCTGCAATTTGGTGAAATCGCCGTCGGAAAGGAGCAGATTCCAGAGCTGGCGCCGCTCGACGAACGGCTCCAAGGCGAGGCCGTGGACGATTTCACGCTGCCCGCTCTCTGCCCCTTCCCGGATCGTT
>DATKHW010000518.1:0-13106 GCA_035546275.1 Gemmataceae bacterium | reverse complement strand
CCTTGGCGACTAAGAGGAAATTTCAATAACCAAAACACAAACTCCAAACAAATCTCAATTACCAAAATCCATTGACCGCCGCTGGTCGCACGTTTTGGTAATTGCAATTTGGAACTTGTTTGGGATTTGAATTTTGTGATTTGGGATTTCAGCAGCGCGAAGCATCAACGAGCGTGAAGGGAGACAGCCATGTCCGGCCATTCGCATTGGGCCACCATCAAGCACAAGAAGGGGGCCATCGACGCCAAGCGCGGCAAGCTCTGGAGCAAGTTGAGCCGGGCCATCATCATCGCGGCCCGGCACGGCGGCGGCGACCCGAACATGAACCTCAAGCTGCGCTACGCCATCGACAAGGCCCGTGAAGTGTCGATGCCCAAGGACAACATCGACCGCGCCATCAAGCGCGGCACCGGCGAGGTCGAGGGGCTGACCTTCGAGGAGATCACCTACGAAGGCTTCGGCCCTGGCGGCGTGGCCCTGCTGATCGAAGTGCTGACCGACAACAAGAACCGCACCAATGGCGAGATCCGCAAGATATTCGAGCGCACGGGCGGCAACCTGGGGTCGGCCGGCAGCGTCGGCTATCTGTTTGAGCGCAAGGGCGTCTTCCACGTCCCCGCCGAGGGGCAAGACGAGGACGCGCTCATGGAGAAGGCGCTAGACGCGGGCGCCGACGACCTGCGGCGCGCGGGAGCGAGCTTCGAAATCGTCTCCGATCCCAAGTCTTTCAACAAGGTGCAAGAGGCGCTGAAGGGCGCCGGTTTGAACGTGACCGATTCGGAATTGGCCGAGGTGCCCAAGGCGCCCGTGGATGCCGACGTCGAGTCGGCCCGCAAGGTGCTTCGCCTGATGGAGGCGCTGGACGACCACGACGACGTCCAGAACGTCTACTGTAATCTAAACATGACGCCGGCGCTGATGGCCGAGTTGGAGAAGGAATAGTGGCGCCGGCCAGGCGAGCCGCCGGGCTTGTTCGGGCTGGATCAACCCGCCGGCTCGCCTGCGCCATGTTTTCATGGCTTTGTCGCTTGACACTCCGGCCGACGGATTCGTATGATACCCAGCGTGGAAGGGGTATCGCCTTCCACGTCCTGTCTGCATTTCGGCCCCTTCCCTCACGTATTCGGAAGTTTGGGCCGAAGGAAAGGGCTGCGGCGCGTCCCTTTCACGATCCCACGACGGCGTGGGCGCATTGACGAAACGGCGAACGGATTCCCTCTCCCCACCAATCCCCGCCCCGGTCGTCCGCCCGACCGGAACAAAAAGACGACTCCGCGAACGGCCATCCGTTTCGCGCGGACCTGGAGCCATCCGGAGGCGTCGCACGGTCCCGAGCCCCCCTGGGATCTGCGCGCTTCCGGATCTTTTTTTGCGCTCCTGCGGCGGCCGCCGCCCGCTTGGCGAGGCCCGTAATATGGAAGTATGACGGCTCCCCTCCAACCCGCGCCTGCAGCTGATCTAAACGGCAAAACGCTGGCCCTAAAGCCTTCGGAAGAAACGTCGCGCCCTGCCGTCCTTGACGGCCGTTTGTGGCGCGAGGTGCGAGCCTGCTTTACGCCATACCGCTGGACCGCTCTGCTGATCGGCCTGGCCATCCTCGCTGGGTGCTTGCTCGGCCTGGCGCCGCCGCTGCTGGTGCGCGGCCTCATCGATGACGCCATCCCTGCCGGCCGGGCGTCCGGCTCCGCTCAGCCGCTCCTGTTCTACATCGTCGCCCTGGTGCTGGCGCCGCTGATCGCCGCCCTGATCGGCCTCGGCCAGGACTACTTGTCCACGCGCGTCGGCCAGGGCATTCTGTCGGACCTGCGCAATCGGCTGTTCCGCAATTTACAGGCGCAATCGCTGCGCTTTTTCACCAACACGCGCTCCGGCGAAATTACTTCGCGCGTCTCCAACGACGTGGCCCAGATTCGCTGGGCCGTTGAGGACACGCTGCCGGAAATCCTCAGCAACCTGGCGACGGTGATTGGCACCCTGGTCGTGCTGTTCTGGATGTCGTGGCCGCTGGCGCTGGCCGCCTGCGCCACCGTGCCGGTCTTTCTGCTGCCCGCCCGCCGGGTCGGCCGCTGGCGGAGGAAGCTGTCCGAGCAGACGCAGGAGCAGCACGCCCAGATGCTGGCGCTCTTGTCCGACGTGATGAACGTCGGCGGCTACATCCTGATGCGGCTGTTCAACCGCGGCGATGAGGAGGCTGCTCGATTCGCCGCTCGCAATGCTGAACTGCTGCGACTGCGACTCAAGCTGGTGATGGCCGGCCAGTGGATGACGATGTTCGTGACGTTGTTCGGCGCCGTCGGCCCAGCCGTGGTTTACTGGTACGGCGGCGTGCTGGTCATCCAGGGAAAGTTGAGCATCGGCGCCGTCGTCGCCTTTGTCGCGTATCTGAGCGGCCTGTACCGGCCGGTGACGCGATTGGCCGGCGTCTACACCAGCATTCAGGAGGCGATGGGCGTTTTTCAGCGCATTGTCGCCTGGCTGGATTTGACCCCGGAGGTGCGCGACCAGCCGGGCGCGAAGGACCTGGGACCGGTCCGCGGCGAAATCCAGTTCAACGATGTCGTATTCGGATACCGCAAGGAGAATCGACCGGCGCTGGACCGCGTGAGCTTCACCGTCCAGCCCGGTCAGCTTGCAGCCCTGGTCGGTCCAAGCGGCGCCGGAAAAACGACCGTGACCTATCTGGTTCCGCGCTTCTACGATCCGCAATCCGGCGCCGTCCGCATCGACGGCGCGGAGCTGCGCGTCGTAACGCAGGCCTCCGTCGCGGCCCAGGTCGGCATGGTGACGCAGGACACGTATCTGTTCCACGACACCGTCCGGGCCAATCTGGAGTACGCCCGGCCCGGCGCGACGCAATCCGAGTTGGAATCCGCCTGCCGCGCTGCCCACATCCACGATTTCATCGCCCAGCTGCCCGACGGCTATGAAACCGTGGTCGGCGAACGCGGGGTCAAGCTGTCGGGCGGCGAGCGGCAGCGGCTCGCCATTGCGCGGGCTATTCTCAAAGACCCGCGCATCCTGATCCTGGACGAAGCCACGAGCGCCCTGGATTCCACATCGGAACGACTGATCCAGGATGCGCTGGCGCCCCTGATGAAGGGTCGCACGACGCTGGCGATCGCCCATCGGCTCTCGACGATCCTGGCGGCAGACGTGATTCTGGTACTGAACGAGGGGCGGCTGGTGGAAAGCGGGACGCACACGGAATTGGTGCGGCGCGGCGGGCTGTACGCCCGGCTGTATCACGAGCAGTTCGAGCGCGCGCCGGTCACAGGGTAAGCGTCTTGGAGCCTCCGGCTTGGAGCAGGACGCCGGCCGCCAATTGCACGCACTTCTCGAAGCCGCCGAAGTAGGTGAATTCCTCGCCCGCCGGCGCCTCCACGATTACCAACGCCGCACCGCTGGCGTGAACGCCGCCTTCCAACATCAAGTTGTCCGCCATGCCCCATTCCTCAATTGCCATCAGACAGGAGTCGCGCAGACAGCCCTTGTCATCCCGCGCGGCGCCAACGCCCAGGGCCGACGCCGTTCGTTGCGTGAATGGCGTGGAGACGTTGGTGTAAGCGAAAACCATTAGCCCCGACGCCCGACCATAACCCATTTCATAGGCCGTACCGACGTCGGCGCTGACGCCCCGAAACGGCGTCATGTCAGCGATCATCGCCGTGCAGCTGCGGATCAGGGCTTCATTGGCCTTACTGATCACCAAGGCCGTCTCGCGCGGCGATCCCGCTGCGGCGATTTCCGTATCGACCGGAAACATCCCTTCCAGACCGTATTTCTCGCAAATAGTTTTCTTTTTCTGGCCATGCAGGCAGGCGTCGCGCAGGAACACGGCGGGGCCAGCCAGGTAAATGCGGGGTCGATTCGACGTGGACATGGCTAAGCCGAGCGGGCGCCGCAGTTTAGTGTTTGATCTCGCAGTTCGGCAGCGCCGCCTGCAGGGCCTTGGCGCCGGCGTCCGTGACCTTCGTTTCTTCCACGTAGAGGCTTTGCAGCTTGGACAACCCCTTGAGCTGATCCAGTCCGGCGTCGCTCACCGCCGTCCTTGACAGGCTCAACTCTTGCAGGTCCTTGAAATCCTTGACCACGGCCAGCCCGGCGTCCGTGACGCCCGTGTCATACAGGTAGAGCTGCATCAGCCCCGTCGTGCCTTTCAGCTGCTTCAAACCAGAGTCCGTGATCTTGTTTTGGGAGAGGTAGAGATTTTTTAGCCCCACGAGCGGTTTCAGGGCGGCCAAGCCGTCGTCGTCGATGCGCGTGGCCACCAGGTCCAGCGTCTCCAACCGGTTGAGGTCCTTGAGCTTCGCCAAGCCAGCGTCGCCGACGCGGGTGGAGTCGAGGTAGAGTGATTGCAAACCGGCCAATGCGCGCAGCGCATCCATGCCCTCGTCGCTGATCTTCGTGTTCGACAGCGCCAGGTGTTCCAGCTTGCTCAGTCCCTTCAGCGAGGCGACGCCGGCGTCGCCGACGCGCGTTTCGGCCAGGCCGAGTTCCTGGAGTTTCGGCAGCTCTTTTATCGTGTTCAGCGCAGCGTCCGTGATTTGCGTATGGACCAGATAGAGCGCTTGCAGCTCCGTCAAGCCCTTGAGCTGCAGGACGCCGGCGTCGCCGACCTCGGTGTCGCTTAGGTAGAGCGTTTCCAGCCGGCGAAGGTCCTTGAGCCGTCCCATGCCGGCGTCCGTGACCTTCGTGCCGGAGAGGACCAGCACCTGCAATTTCGGGAAGTTCTTGAGCTGTTCCATGCCGGCGTCGGTGACGGCCGTGCGGGTGAGTTCCAGCTCGGTCAAAGCCGCAAGGTTCTTGAGCGCCGCCAGCCCGGCGTCGCCGATCTTGAGTTCAAAAAAATAGACTTTCTCTAGCCGATTCAGATTCTTCACGGGCTCAAGGCCGGCGTCGCTTACAGGGACGGATTCCAGGCTGAGCAGCTCCAAGTTTGCCTGGTCCCTGAGATTCACCATTCCCGCGTCGGTGATCATCGCATTCTTGACATAAAGCCGCGTCAGATGTGGAAACGCCTTCAGCTCCCCGAGTTGTTCGTCGGTGCATTGCGGACCCGTGAGATCCGCTTCGACGACCGGCTTGTCAGCGAGCACGTCGTCGCGAACGACAGCGCCGCCTCGCTTCTCGATGTCGGCTGCGGCCTTGTCCTCATCTGACGCAGCGCCGGCCAGCAGCGCTGTCGCCGTCAGTGAAACGAGCGCGAGCGATCTCATGGCGTTCCTCGCGGCTTATTTGGCGATTTCCAGAACGAGTTGCCTCGCGAATTTGTAGGCATTGCGGAGGGTCTGCGTGCGAATTTCCATCTGCCCTTCGTTGTAGTACTTGCCATGTTCGGACTCCGGCAACCCGGCAATGGCCGCGGTCAGAGGCAGCAACTTCATGAATTCATTGATCTTTTGCTGCTGACGGTCGATGGCTTCGTTACTCATGACGCACACCCGGGTGGAAAGGGGCCGACAAGGTCGCTGCGACGCCGTTCAGAATACTGGCGCCGGCCGGCGTCCTCAAGCCCCCACCTGCTGAGATTTACAGGACCCCTTTCGTTGAAGGCACACCCGGCGAGCGCGGGTCCAGCTCCGCCGCTTCGCGCAGGGAGCGGGCCGTCGCCTTGAAAATCGCCTCGATGATGTGATGCGTATTGCGGCCGTAGTGGACGACGACGTGCAGCGCCAGAGCCGCGCTGGATGAGACGGCCCGCCAAAACTCCTCGGTCAGCGTCGAGCTGAACGTCCCCAATGTTTCGAGCGGCACTTCGGCTTTCCAAACGAGGAACGGCCGGCCGCAGAGGTCCACCGCCGCCGTCGCTAATGTCTCGTCCATCGGCACAGTCGCGTCGCCGTAGCGGCGGATGCCGGCCTTGCTTCCAAGGGCCTCCGCCAGCGCCTTGCCAAAACAGATGCCGACGTCTTCCACCGTGTGATGGGCGTCCACGTGCAGGTCGCCGGTCGCCTGGACGGTTAGGTCGATGAGGCCGTGCCGCGACAGCAGCGTCAGCATATGGTCGAAGAAGCCGACGCCGGTGGCGATCGTGGACTTGCCGGAGCCGTCCAGGTCCAGACGCAGCTCAATCTTCGTTTCGCCGGTCTGGCGGTTGATTACAGCCGTCCGCCCCATTGATGCTATATCCCATCCGTTTAGAGGATTTTCTGAATCTCATCCACCAGCCGGTCAATCTCCGCGTCTGTGCCGACCGAAATCCGCAGGCCGTCGCCAGTTCCTTCATAATTCATGTATCGCACAAGGATACCGCGCCGTTTCAGCTCCTCATAGATCGGCTTCACCGGCCGGTCGCTCCTGCAACACCAGACGAAATTCGCCCGGCTCGGCGGCACGGCGAAGCCCAGCCGCGTAAGCGCCTCCGTCATCCGGCCCCGCGTCGCCAGAACCTTGGCGCGAATCGCCCGGAAATACTCCTGGTCCTCCAGCGCCGCGGCCGCCGCCGTCAGACTCAGTGCATCGCAATTGTACGAATCCTTCACCTTCAGTAACTCGCGCACTACGGCCGGGTCGGCGACGAGAAAGCCGAAGCGGACGCCCGCCAGAGCATACGATTTGCTGAATGACCGCGTGGCGATCACGCGGCCAGACCGCGTCAGGTCCATTGCGTTGTCGTCTGCAAAATCGGCGTAGGCCTCATCGACGATCAGCGGACCGTCGAGTTCGGCCGCCAGTCGTTCCAGCCGCGGCCGGCCGATCGTGGTTCCCGATGGGGAATTCGGATTGGCGATGAACGTGAGGTGCGCCTTCGCGATGGGCCATTTATCCGGCAGGTCCCAGTCGGCGGTGAACGGCGCGGTCTGGATACGTGCGCCCTGAATCTCGGCGAGCGTGCGGTAGAGCAGATAGCTCGGCGTAGGCGAGGCGATGAGGCCGCCTTCGGGGACAAAGGCGCGGGTGAGGATGGTCAGCACGTCGTCGGAGCCGTTGCCGATTAGGATCGCTTCGGGATCGACGCCGAGGACGCGGCCGGCCGTCTGGCGGAAATGCACGCCGGTCGGGTCGGGGTAGCGGCGCAGCCGGTCGCCGGTGAGCGCCTCGCGCAGCGCCTCGAAGACGCACGGAGATGGCGGATACGGATTCTCGTTAGTGTTGAGCTTGATGCAGGCGCCGTCGCGCGGCTGTTCGCCCGGCTTGTAGCCGGTCATGGCGCGGACGCCCGGTCGCAGGTGTTGGATCATCGAGATTGCTCGCGGCGGGGGAATCGTACATCGATGCTGGCGGCGTGCGCAGTCAATCCCTCAACATGGGCCAATTGCAGCACGTCGGGGGCCATTTTCGCCAGGCCGTCGCGCGTGAAGGACAGGACGCTGGAACGGCGCAGGAAATCGTTGGCCGTCAGGCCGCTCGACCAGCGGGCGGCGCCGCCGGTCGGCAGGACGTGCGACGGCCCCGCCGCGTAGTCGCCGACGGCCACTGGCGAATACGGCCCCAGGAAAACAGCGCCGGCGTTGGCGATTGCGGCGCACAAATCCTCCGCGCCGGCCGCGATGATTTCCAGATGTTCCGGGGCGATTTGATCGGTTATCTCCGCCGCTTCTCCCGCGTCGCGCGCCAGCACCAGGGCGCCGAACTGCTCCAGGCTCTCGCGCGTCAGGTCGGCCCGCGACAGGCCGGCCAGCTGCCCCTCCAGCGCCGAGGCGACGGCGTCCAGCAGCGGGGCGTGCCACGTCACCAGGATGCTGGCGCCGGGCGAGTGCTCCGCCTGGGCCAGCATGTCGGCGGCGACGAAGGCCGGCGGGGCGGTTTCGTCGGCCATGACGACGACTTCGCTCGGCCCGGCGATGCAGTCGATGGCGACCTGGCCGAAGACGTGCCGCTTGGCCAGCGCCACGAACAGGTTGCCCGGCCCGACGATCATGTCCACGGCCGGCAGCCCTTCGACGCCGTAAGCCAGCGCCGCCACCGCCTGGGCGCCGCCGACACGGTAGACCTCCGTGACGCCGAGTTCATGGCAGACGGCCAGCAGGTCGCGGTTGTAGGCGCCGGCCGGCGTCGGCGGCATGACGACGGCCAGCTCCGGCACGCCGGCCGCCCGGGCCGGGCAGACGGTCATGAGCAGCGTGGACGGGTACGCCGCCGCCCCGCCGGGGATCATGACGCCGACGCGCCGCAACGGCCGGTAGCGGACGCGCAGCTCGTGCAGCCCCGCCACGCTCATCACGGCGTCGCGGTGCAACAGGCCAGACTGAAACGACAGCACATTGGTTCGCACGCGGCGCACCGTCTCCAGGAATCCCGGATTGGCGGCAGCGTGTGCCAGCGACATTTCCGCCCGCGTAACGCGCAGAGTCGTGGCGTTGAGGCGGACGCGGTCGAACTGTTCGGTGTAGTGGAAAAGCGCGTCGGCGCCGCGCTTGCGCACCTCCTCGCAGACGCGCTCGACGACGCGCACCGGCGGCAGCGGTTCGCCAAAAACTCTTTGGGTTAGCTCCCGACCGCGGGCCGAGACGACGTTGCCCTGGGCGCCGAGCTGAGCGCGGAGCACGGCGAGCTGGGCGGCCGCGTCGCCGGCGGCGCAGTCGATTCGCCGGATTTTCAGAGGGGGCATGGCAGTCCTCGGCGGGGCGACGTGGGGGCGTCGGACTGTTGATTTATAGAAGGGGGCGGGGGGCGGCGCAAAAAAGCGGCGCTTCCCACGATTGCCGGATGCGAGCGCCGATCATTGCGGTTTCGAGGCTTCGCACAATAAGTCGCCTTGACACGGTTGCGCCTGTGTCGTACCTACCCTCCCAGATTTACACGAACACAATCTCCTTTGGGAGCAACGGTCATGCGGTGGTTCTTTCTTCTCTGCGCGCTGGCTTGCCTCGGGGTCGCCGGTTGTTCACAGCGAGTATATGACGTCGAAAACAACGGCGGGCCATCCATCAACCTATTGCCCAGAAATCATGAGGAGGGTGGTTGGTAGGCGAGGGCCGCCCGGTCAGGCCGACCTTGAGCAATCTCCCTCGAATAACCCCAGCGCCCCCAGCACCACATCCCGCACCGCCGTCATCGCCAATTCCCCTTCCGCCGGCCCCTTCCCCTCGCCGATCAGCAGCGGCCGGTCCCGCATGTCCGTCGCCGGCAGGCCGTGACTGCCGCGCACCAATCCCGCGTCCAGCGGCACGACGTCGAACAGCGTCCGGAAACCCAGCTTCTTCTGCAACAGCCGCCACGCCGCCCGCCCCTTCGGCCACAGCAATTTCGGATCGAAAAACAGCTCGCACGGGTCGTAGCCCGGCTTGCGGTGAATGTCGATGGTCCGCGCGTAGTCCGGCGCCAGGCGGTCGTCTCGCCAGAAGGGGTACGCGAACCAGGCGTCCCGTTCCGACAGCAGCACGAACTCACCGGATCGCTCGTGACGTAATTGCACGTCGCCGCGCTCGTCGCCTTCGAGGACGCGGGCCACTCCCTTCAGCCCGGCCAGGATTTCGCGCACCCGCGGCCGGTCGGCGGCGTCGGCGACATACACGTGTGCCAGCTGGTGGTCGCAGACGGCGAAAGCCCGGCTGTAGAACGTCTCCAGCGTTTCGCCGAATGGGCCGTCGCGCACCGTCAGCAGCCCCGCCTCCCGCAGCGCCCGATTGAGATAAACCGGACGGCTTACATCGACGTGACCGTATTCGCTCACCACCCACGCCCGCGCCCCGGTCGCCTTAACCATATCCAGCAGTGGGGCGCAGGCGTCGTCCAACTCGCGCACAAATCGCGGCATGTCGCAGCCGGCGGGGCCGAAGCGCTGTGGGTCGTAATCCAGGTGCGGCAGGTAGACCAGGGTCAGGTCGGGCCGGTCCTCGCGCAGCAGTTCGGCCGCGCAACGGGCGATCCACTGCGTACACGGCAAGCCGCTCATCGGGCCCCAGAACGTGGCGAACGGGAAGCGGCCCAGCTCGCGCTCCAGGCGTTCCGACAGCCCTTCCGGCCAGCTGTGGACGCCAAACACCTTGTTCCCGTCCGCACCGTACCACGGCTTCGGCGTCATGCACCAATCGACCGCCGCCCCCTGGTTGAACCACCAGAACAGCTTGGCGCAGCGGAACGATCGGCCGCGCTCCGCCGCCCTTCGCCGGGCTGTGACGTAGACCGGCTCGGCCTGGATCAGTCGGTTCGACTGCTGCCAGAAGCGGATTTCGCCGGTGTCACGGAAGAGCCAGCCGTTGCCGACGACGCCGTGCTCCTCCGGCGTGCGGCCGGTCAGGATCGTGGCCTGGGCGGTGCAGGTGACGGCGGGGACGACCTCGCGAAGCGGCCGCATCCAGCCGGCCTGAGCCAGCGCATGGAGCCGAGGGGCGTGCGGCAAAAGCCGCGGCGTCAGACCGACCGCGTTGATCAGCACCAACGGAGACATGAGAATTCGCCGACGGAGTTCCAATTGCCAGCCTTGCCCCCGTTATCCTATAATCCCCCAAACACAACCGACGCGGCGTGGATTCCTTTTCCCCTACCCTCAAGGAAGGGTTTTATCCGTGAGCGACGATCGATACCTCTTCACCAGCGAATCCGTCTCCATGGGCCATCCCGATAAGGTGGCCGATCAAATCAGCGACGCCATCCTCGATCACTGCCTCCAAGCCGACGAGAAAAGCCGCGTCGCCTGTGAAACTCTCGTCACCACGGACCTGGCGGTCGTGGCCGGCGAGATCACCACGCGGGCCAATCTCAGCCGGGCCGTTATCGACGGTCTCGTGCGCGATGTCGTCCGCGAGATCGGCTACGTCGATCCGACCATCGGATTCGCGGCCGACACCTGCCAGGTCATTTGCAAGATTCATTCGCAATCGCCCAACATCGCGGCTGGCGTGGACGTTGGGGGGGCCGGCGACCAGGGCATGATGTTCGGCTTCGCGTGCAAGGAAACCCATACGCTCATGCCTCTGCCCATTTACCTGGCTCACCGCCTGGTCGAGAACCATGCGACGAAGCGGAGCCGCGGCGATCTGCCCTTCCTCCGCCCCGACGCCAAGAGCCAGGTGACGATCGAATACAACGCCGACGGCGCCCCGCACCGCATCCACACCATCGTCCTCTCGACGCAGCACGATGAAAGTGTGATGTGCCAGAAGGACGGCAAGGGCTACTTTTCCGATAAGGCGCGTCAGCGACTCGTCGACGACCTCATCCTGCCGACGCTGCGCGAGGAGTTGAAGCGAGAGCACCATTACGATTTGCTGGAGGGCAAGGACAAAGTCGCCCTGGTGATCCCCGGCGAGAAGCCGCCGCGAGCAGACGACCGTACGATCCTCTGCCACATCAACCCGACCGGCTGCTTCCTCGAAGGCGGTCCGCACGGCGACTGCGGCCTGACCGGCCGCAAGATCATCGTGGATACCTACGGCGGCCGAGGCCGGCACGGCGGGGGCGCCTTCAGCGGCAAGGACCCAACCAAGGTGGACCGCTCCGCCGCGTACATGTGCCGCTACATCGCCAAGAACGTGGTGGCCGCCGACCTGGCCGACCAGTGCGAGGTGCAGCTTTCCTACGCCATCGGCTATCCCGAACCGATCAATATCTGGGCTTCCACCTTCGGCACGGCCAAGCGCGGCCTGACCGACGATCGCATCGCCCGGCTGGTCCGCGAGCATTTCCAGCTGACGCCGCGCGGCATCATCGACACGCTGAAGCTGCGTCGGCCGATCTACCGCGAGACGGCCCGCCACGGCCATTTCGGCCGCGAGCGGGACGACTTTACGTGGGAGAAGACCGACAAGGCCGAGGCGCTGCGCCGGGCGGTGGGTTTGGCGGCGGCCTAGGTTGGCCGAAATCACAGCGCTGTGCGCTCGAGCGCGGCCTCCACAGCCTCCGCGCCCTCCAGCGGCGACTGACACGCGAAGTCTCGACAAATGTACAAGGTCGCGGGCCCTCGTCGCGCTTTTTCGGCCAGCAGCGGCAACAAATCGTCGCGCACTTCTCCGGTCGCCGGCCTCTGTGCGACGACGCGATGCGGATCGAACCGCCGCCGGATCGCTCGCAGAATCCCCCGCGTGTCCTCGGCTGAGGCATCGCCGACGACGGCATATTCGTCCACCGGCCCCAGGTCGAAATCCAGGGCGATTAGCATTTGGCCCGTCGCCGATGGATGCTCCTTCATCAGCCCAGCGTAAAGCCGCAGCGTCGCCTCCGCCTTGTCGCGCAGTTCCGCCCGCCCGGTCAGCTTCGACAGCCGCAGGAGCGCCGTCGCGGCTGTGGCGGCGCCGGACGGCGTCGCATTGTCCTGCGGTTCCTTGCCGCGCGTGATCAGGGCCTCGTGGTCGCGGCCGGTATAGAAGAAGCCGCCGCCGTCGGCGTCCCAGAACTGGTCGATCAGCACGCCGCTCAAGTCGAGCGCTCCCTCAATCCACCGCGGCTCGAACGTCGCCTCGTACAGAGAAATCAACCCCTCCAGCAGATACGCATAATCTTCGACATAGGCGTTCAGCTTGGGCGGCGAGCCGGCGCTCCACGTGCGGTAGAGCCGGCCTTCCGGCGAGCGCATCCGATCCAGGATGAAGCCCGCGGCGCGGCTCGCCGATTCGGCGTAGTCGGACCGGTCCAGCGCCGCGGCAGCCTGGGCCAGCGCGCCGATCATGAGACCGTTCCACGCCGTCAGCACCTTCTCGTCGCGCCCGGGCCGAATGCGCCCTTCGCGGAGCGCGAAGAGCTTCTTGCGGCATTCAGCGAGCAGACTTTTCAGGTCCGCTTCGGCGACATGAGTCAGGCGGGCAAACTGGTCGAACGTTTTGGCGCGGAAAAGGATGTTGCGCCCGTGCTCCCAGGCGCCTTCCGGTTCGACGCCGTAGACGGCGTTGAACGTCGCCGCCTGGGGGCCGAGCGCCTTGTTAATTTCATCGGCGCTCCAAACGTAGAACTTGCCCTCTTCGCCTTCGCTATCGGCGTCGAGCGTGCTGTAAAACGGCCCCTCTGGGCTGGTCATCTCGCGCTTCACCCAGGCAAGCGTCTCCTCGACGATTTCCCGATAAAACGGCTCTCCAGTCGCCAGGAACGTCTCGATGTAGCCGGGGACGAGCAGGGCGTTGTCGTAGAGCATCTTCTCGAAGTGGGGGGCGAACCAGCGGGCGTCGGTGCTGTAGCGGGCGAAGCCGCCGCCGAGGTGGTCGTAAAGGCCGCCCATCGCCATGCGGTCG
>DATKHW010000517.1:0-5213 GCA_035546275.1 Gemmataceae bacterium | reverse complement strand
AAACGAAAAGATCAGCCCCGCGTACACCGATTGGCCGGACACGAACATGTGATGGCCCCAAACCAGAAAGCCGATCACCGCGATGGCAATGCTGGAGAAAGCCACGGCCTTGTATCCGAAAACCGGCTTCCGCGTGAACGTCGAAATCAGCTCGCTGACGACGCCCATCGACGGCAGCACCATGATGTAGACGGCCGGGTGCGAGTAGAACCAGAACAGGTGCTGGAACAGCACGGGGTCGCCGCCCAGGGCCGGATCGAAGATGCCGATGCCCGTCGCCTTTTCGATGGCGACCATTAGCAGCGTGACGGCGACGACCGGGGTGCCCAGCAAAATAATGATGCTGGTGGCGTACATCGACCAGATAAACAGCGGCAGGCGGAACCACGTCAAACCGGGCGCCCGCATGCGATTGATGGTGACGACGAAATTGAGTCCGGTCAGGATCGACGAGAAGCCCGATATGAAGGCAGCGACGCCGGTGGCTAGGACGTAGGTATGGGACGAGCGCGTGCTGTAGGGCGTGTAAAACGTCCAGCCGGTGTCCACCCCGCCGGTCGTCATCGCCCAGATGGCGACGATCGCAGCGAGGACGAAAATGTACCAGCTGAGCAGATTCAGTCGCGGGAACGCCAGATCCTTGGCGCCGACCATCATCGGCACGAAGAAATTGCCGAAGACGGCCGGGATCGACGGAATGAGGAAGAAGAAGATCATCACGACGCCGTGCATCGTGAAGAGCTTGTTGTACGTATCCGCCTCTACGAGATCGCCCTTGGGCGTGACGAGTTCCAGCCGGATGAGCGTGGCGAAGGCGCCGCCGACGAAAAACAGGATCGTGATGACCACCAGGTATAGCACGGCGATGCGCTTGTGGTCCGTGGTCAGCAGCCAGGAGCGCACACCGAAACTGACGTTGAGGTAATCCACCCGGCGAGCGGGCGGCGGCTCCGCAGGCAGCGGCGACGGCGCGACGGCGGTGCTCATCACTTTCCCCCAGCAGTTCCGCTTTCCGGCGCGGGCGTGCGTTCGTTGCGCGTCGGCGTTTGATTGGGGCCGAGCGTCTTGATGAAAACGAGCAGATTTTCCAGGTCGTCGCTGCTCATCTGGTCGGGGCCGAACGTCGGCATGATCGGCTGATACGGATCGACGATGTCGGCCGCCGGCTCCCGGATCGATCGGCGAATGTACTCGTCGTCGGCCGTCACGACGCGGCCGTCGCGCAGGTGGACCTCCTTGCGGTACAGGTCTTCCAGCAGCGGCGCCTTGGCCTGACTGTCGCCGCTGTGGCAGGCGATGCACTGGTACTTGAGGAACAGCTCCCGGCCGCGCAAGGCCATCGACTGATCGGCTCGGCCGCTCAGCCATTGCTGGTACTCGGCCGGGTCCATGACGTGGACCCAGCCCACCATGCGCGAATGCTGCGTGCCGCAGTATTGGGCGCAAAAAATGTGGTAGCTGCCGGTTTTCGTCGGCGTGAACCACAGGTATGTAAAGCGCCCCGGCACCACGTCCTGCTTGACGCGGAAGGCTGGGATGAAAAAGCTATGAATTACGTCGTCGGAGGTCATAGTGAGTTTGACCGGCTGGCCGACTGGGACGTGCAGCTCGTTGATTTCGCGCTGGCCGCCTTCGGGGTGCTGCAGGTGCCACATACACTGCTTGCCGACCACGTACACTTCCATCGCGTTCTCCGGTGGATGGATCATCCCCAGGTACTGGAACGCGCCCCAAAAGAAGATCAGCAGAAACATCACGAGCAGAAAGAGCGCCCACAGCGCCTCCATGCGCGTCGAGCCTTCGACCGGCCGCGGGAAATGCCCCGGAGACTTTCGCCGGTAACGCAGTGCGAAATAGATCAGCAGCACCGCCGTGATGACGGAAAAGAAGACGCTGACGCCGACAATGAAGAGGAACAGGGTGTCCACGCTGGGCGCGGCGCTAGAAGCCTGTTCCGGAAAGAGCCGGAAGTCGGTGTTCATGCCTGCTCCTTCCCTGCATCGAGGCTTGTCGCGCCGGCGGCGGCGCTCTCCGGGGGCCGGCGTCCCCGCCGCGCCCGTCGCCAGGTCAACAGAAGAAACCCAGCGATGGCGACCACCGTAACCGCGCCTCCAATCTGCACAGCCCGGAGCACGTTCAAGGAATAGGAACCCGTTTTCGGATCGTAATCATAGCACAAGAGCAGAACCTGATTCCAGGTCGGCACCGGCCGGCCGATCTTCTCGGCCCCCGCCTCCGCGATTGCTTTGCCCACTTCGTTGGAGTCGTAGAGGACGCCGTAGAAATAGCGGCTGATCTTGCCCGACGGCGTCAGGACCAGAATTCCCGTCGGATGGGCGAAGCGATCCAGCGCCTTGACGTAGGCATAGCGAAAGCCGACCGTGGCGGTGAGCAGGTCGATCGACGGCTGATCGCCGGTCAGGAAATGGAAGCCGTTCTCCGCGCCGGGTCGGCCGTAGTCCGCGACGTAGCTCTCTTTCTTGGCGGCCGCCAGCTCCGGCTTCTCCCGCGCATCAAAGCTCACGACCAGCACGTCGTAACCATCCCCCGCGTCAGCCGGCAGACCGCGCAGCGCCTCGTTGAGGTTGTTTAGCACCTGGTTGCAGAGCATGGGGCAACGATACTGCGCGAGCACCAACACGATCGGCCGCTTGCCGAAATAGTCGCGGAGCTGTACGTCGCGGCCCGATTCATCGCGGAACGGCAAATCCAGCGGGACCGGCACATTGAGCCGCTGGTCGTAGCTGTACGTCGCGTCCGGTCCCTGCACGCCCGGCTGGGCCGACGCCGTCGCGGCGGAGAAAAGCAGCAGACAAAGCGACAAGGCGACAAGGCGACGCGGTGAAACAGCATCTCTGTGCTTCCTTGTGTCCCCGTCTCCTTGTCTCTCTGTCTCCTTCACGGCTTTCCCCCCTGCTGTTGCACAATGTGCTTCATAGCTTGCTTAATGGGGATGGTTCCCTCGGTTTTTTCGTACTTCCCTGTCTTGTTGAGCCGATCCTCCTCATCGGCGATCTGCTCTTGGATCGAAACAGGCGGCGCGGCGCCGCGATTCTCGTCGGCTTGTCGTTGGATGCCTTCCAGCTCCGGCGGCGCCGACAGGTGGCTGACGTCCGGCTTGGCTTGCGGCTCGAAGCTCCAGGCCGGCTGCGGCGCTTGCTGCGGCGGCGATCCCAGAAAGCCCGGAATCAGAAACCACATCCCGGCGGCGACGACGGCGATCACCACGGCCAGGACGACCGAAAACGTCACGACGGCGCGAAGGCTCAGGTCGGTCGGCTCGTATTTCACCGACGGATTGACGGCGCCGTTGCGGCTTTCCGGATGATCGCTCATGGATGCGGCCCTCTAAATGACTGCACCAATGCACTTCGCGTTGCGTTGGGCTCCTCAGTTTCAGTGGGTTCCGACCCAGCGCCTGTCGCAAACGGCCGGCGTTGCAGCCGCCACAAAAACAAGCCGAGCCAGATTCCGCCCAGACCGACGAGCAGGGCCGGGGAGAAGAACAGCAGGTCCCACGAGTCGTCGGGCAGGTTCGGTACGGTCAGCCAAACCAGATAGAGATAGTGGGCAACGAGTGAAACGCCCGCCACGCCGCCCAGCAGGACGGGACTCACCTTGGTGCGCTTTAAGAGGAGCAGCAGGAACGGCGCCGCGAATTCCGCCAGTAGGATGAGCAGAATGAACCATTGCCAGCCGTTGTCGAACCGCGGCCGGAAGTAGGCCGTCTCCTCGGGCAAGTTGCCGGCCCAGATGAGGAGGTATTGCGAGAAGGAAAGATAAGCCCAGATCATGGTGAACGCCAGCAGCAGGTTTCCGAAATCGCGCAGCAGCTGCGACGGCAGTCCTTTGCTAAGCACTACCATGACGAGCACGGCGAAACCGAATCCGGCGAGCAATTGGCCGCCGGCGTACATGGCCCCGTAAATGGTCGAGAACCACGGCAGATCGAGCGACAGCGACCAGTCGATCGAGGCGGCGGTGATGGTCAGGCCGTAGACGGCGATGCCGATAGCGCTGACTGCTCGGAAGATCCGCGGCGGCTCCTCGAACGGCGGCACATTCGGACGGCGCGGTCCCCGGTTCAGCAGAACGGTGAACCCTGTCCATATCCCGAAATAAATCACCGCCCGCACGATGAAGAAGGGAAGGTTGAACCACTGCATCTGGTGCGGCGGCAGTGCGGCGGCGCGCGAGCCGTCCGACGGATACCACGGATAGAGGAACGCCAACCCGACCAGCAGGGGCAGGAACATCACGGCCGTCACGGGAATGAGGGCCGCCCCCGCTTCAAGAATCGGCCGCAGACGCATGCCCCATGCTCCGCCGGTCAAATGGCGGATCATCATCACCACCATGCAGCCGAGACTGACGCCCAGGCAGAACTGGAATGCGATCAGGTAGGCGCGGAAGAAGGACGCCGGCCGGAACAAACCGATCACGACCGCAACGGCGACCAGCGCGCCGCCGACGATCAGGGCGTTGCGCTGCCACACGCCGAAGCGGTCTGTTTCGCTGCGTTCGGGAGAAGCGCTCATCGGTTCGCCCCTCCCGGCTGCGGCTTGGCAGGCTCCGCGGCCGACAGATCGGCGGCGGTCGCATCCTGGCTCAATTGCAGAGCGCGAATATAGGCGATGACGGCCCAGCGATCCTGGGGCGGCAGCTTGTCCGAGTAGGAGGGCATGGCGCCATGGCCGTCGCTGACGACTTCGTACAGGTAAGTGAGCGCCGCTTCACGCAGCCGGGGAATGTGATACGACGGCGGATGCAGATAGCCGCGCTGGACGATGCGGCCGTTGCCCGTGCCGACGCGGTCGTGGCAGACGGAGCAATAAATGTTGAAGCGTTCCTGCCCACGCTTCAGCAAGTCGTCGTTGACCTTGACCTCGGCCGGGAAGCGATAGGCCGATTTCGTATCCAGGGCGAGCAGCACGCCGGGCGTCAAGCCGCCGCCTGCGGCCAGCGCAACGTCCTCGGCTATCCGCGCCGGATTCGGCGTCGCGGCTTCATAGGCGGCGCCACCGGCCTCGCCCGCCGTGTGCGGCACCGTTCCCGGCACGGGATCGCGGGCCGAGCGGCCGTCGGGAAAGAAATCGCTGGGCGCCAGCGGATTGCAGCGCGGCTGGTCGGCCATCTCCTGACGGCAGCCCGCAATAAAGAATGCAGAAGTCAGAATGCAGAATGCAGAGCAAAGGAAGCGCAGTCCCGCCTTG
>DATKHW010000516.1:0-7492 GCA_035546275.1 Gemmataceae bacterium | reverse complement strand
GCTGGGCCAGCTGGACCTCGTCCACTTCCCAGCCGGCCTTCTTGTCGCGGACGTAGACGCCGTAGGCGGTGCGGCCGGTGCTGCGGACGATGTAGTCTCGCAGCGATTCCTTGGGAGCGTCGGCGGCCGGCGCCGGCGGGGCGAGGAACACGAACAGAACGGGCAGAAGAAGGGCGCGCGACATGCGTATAGACCTCTTGGTTGGATTTCGGAGAGGGGTTTTGGGTTAGACGGCCCAGTTCTCCACGACGAGGTTGGGGATGCGCTGGAAGTCACGGAGGTTGCGCGTCACGAGTATGCCTCCGTGTTCCAGCCAGCGTGACCGCGGCGATCCGCAAATCCATTTTACGGACGTTCAGCTTAAGGGACCGAAGATTATCGTAACGCGCAATGGCGTTGACTGAAAATGGAAGAATTTGCCATACAGCGAAGAATTGAACCGCGTCGGCGAGTTCCTGGTAGGCCCGCGCGACCAAGGACGGCGTCTTGGCCTTTCGCAGGAATTGATACCAGCCGGACAGCTGTTCCTCGACGGTCAGGACGGTTACGGCCAGTTCCGTGGGCAGGTGGGCAGCCACATTTCGTCGAACCCCTGCATGGCCGCGCCGTTGCAGCGATATCGTATCGGTGTCGAGGACGTAAAGACTCATGGGACGTCGCGGTCTTCATCCATTCGCCGCCGGTATTCTTCCACCTCCTTCTCCCACTCCGCAATGACAGGATCATTCGGATCCCACTTCCCCACGAATTCGTCCCAGGGATGCTTAAAAGGCCCGACCTCAATCGAAGTTATTTCGGCGCCGGCCGCGATCCGGCGGGACGCCTGGTTCCGCAGCTTGTCCAGCGCCTCCTCGCGCGTCGCTCCTTCCGCCGTCAGCGGAAGCGGTTCGCCGGTGCGGGCGCGGAAGCCGTTGGGGATTTGCTCGATCAAGACGGGGATTTGCATACTTCGCCCCTCCGCATCGGGCGTCACTGCCGCAGCAGGAACTCCTTCGCGTTTACCAACCCCCATAATACATCTTCCAGCGCCTGGCGCCGATCCCGTTCCCGCGCGATCAGCGCCAGCGCCCCGGCCCGCTCCGTCGCCGACGGCGGCCGGCTCAAGGCCGCGAAATAAAGCTCCTCCACAATTTCCTCATTCGCTTTGCCGGCCGCCAGCAGCCGGCCGATGCGGTTGTCCGGCGTCGTCAGCATCTTGTTCAGCACCGGCCCCGTCAGCAACTGAAACGCTTGGTCCAGCGTCGCGTCGTCGGAGCGCTCGCAGTCGCAGGAGAGCGACCGCACCGGCTTGCCGAAGGACGACAAAAACTGCTCGCCGTCGTCGGTCTTCTTGCTAGCCGTGGTCTTGACGCCCGGCAGCTGGCAGGCCCGCAATCCCGGTTCCAGCCCCGGAAACGGCTGCGGCGCCCCCGTCGCCCGGCCCAGCGCGTCCAGCAGCTGCTCCGCCTGCAAGGGCCGAACCAGCGCGTGCGAGAAATTCGTCTCGTCGTTGCGGTTCGTCTCGTTGGGGACTGCGGAGAGCTGATACATCCGCGAATTCATGATCGTTCGGATCAGCTGGCGCAGGTCGAAATGATGATCGGCGAAATCCTTCGCCAGCGCATCGAGCAGCGGCCCGTTGACCGGCGGATTCGAGGCCCGGAAGTCGTCGTCGGGATCGACGACGCCACGGCCCATCAGCTCGCGCCAGACGCGGTTGGCCTGGGCTTTGGCGAAGAACGGGTTGTCCGGCGCCGCGACCCAGTCGGCCGCCGCCCGCAACCGGTCGGCGTCCGGGGCGAGGTCCGGCGCGGCGCCGCCGAGGAAGCGCGGCGGCAGCGTCTCGCCGGTCCGCGGGTGCGTCGCCTCGCCGTCGCGGGATTCATAGACGATTTGCTCGCCGTCGAACTCGTGCTTGTCGAACTTGTCCTTGCGGTTGTTCTCGACGATGCGGTAATCGACCCGCACGAAGAACGCCGACAGACCGTGATAATCGGCCTGCGTCCAGCGCTCAAAGGGATGGTTGTGGCATTTGGCGCATTGCAGCCGGACGCCGAGAAAGACCTGGGCCGTGGCCTCGACGCGGCTGTTGGGGTCGCGGAGGGCGCGGTAATAATTCGCCTCCGGATATGCGTAGGTGCTGCCGCGGCCGGCGATCAGCTCCCGCGCGAACTCGTTGAGCGGCTCGCCTTCGGCGATGCGGTCGCGGACCCAGTCGTGAAACAGCCGCACGCCCTTGCGGTCCAGCACCTTCTCCTCGACGCGCAAGAGATCGCACCATTTCAACGCCCAGAAGTCTGCGAACTCCGGCCGATCCAGCAATTCATCGACGAGCCGGCGCCGTTTATCCGGCCGGGGGTCGTCGAGGAAACGGCGGGCCTCTTCCGGCGTCGGCGGGGCGCCGAGCACGTCGAGATAAGCCCGGCGGAGGAAGACGGCGTCGGAACAGAGTCCGGACGGCAGCATCCGCAGCGTCCGCAGCTTGGCGTCGATCAGGCGGTCGATGAAGTTGTTCTCCGGCGGATCGGTCCAGACGAATCCGGGCCGGTCCGGAAGGAAGGCCAGCTGCACGACGGCCTGGCGATCGAGGTAGCGCACCAGGATGGCGGTCTCGCCGAGGCTCTGGCGCTGGACGACGCCGTCGCGGTCCACGCGGACGACCAGGTTCGAGGGCTCGAAGACCGATAGGCCTGTCACATCGCGCGTATCGCCATCCGAAAAGGTCGCGGTGACGTGCAAGGGCGCCGCGTCGGTCGGTTCGGTCAGCACCGCCTGGGTCGGCGTCACGTCGAGGCGTTGCAGCGTGGGGGCGCCGGGCGGATCGTCGGGGCATCCAGCGGCGATCCAGCGGCGGAGAATGCCGTACTCGCGCGAACCGACGTCGAAGCGCTTGCCGCCCTCGTGGGCGACGCCGGCCGTCGGCTTGAGGAGGATCAGGCTGTCGTCGGGATGCAACCGGTCGGTGCGACGGGCGAACTGATCGCGCGTGAGGACGGCGAGGTCGAAATCGGGGTCCTGGCCGCGGAGGGAGAGCTTGAAGCCGTTCTTGCCGTTCTGGTTGCCGTGGCAGGCGCCCGCGTTGCAGCCGGCCCGCGACAGCACGGCCATCACGTCATTGCGGAAGCTGACCGGCGCATCGGCGAAGGCGGCCGGCGCGACGAGGAGCGCGGCGAGGCAAGCGAAACGGCGTGCGGCGGCGTGCATGAGCGGTCTCGCGGCGGGGTGGGTCGAGCCGCCTCCATATTACGGCGGGCTGGTGTGGCGTGCAACGGGCGAAGACAAGATTGCCACATGGGAATTGGGGCGGTCCATTCTGGTCCAGGAAATAGCGATCAAGCAGAATTCAGCAGAAAAACGTCGAGGTCGCGCGCAAGTTCTGTCATTCGGTGCGCTCCGCCATAAGCCAAACGCCACAGTCCATCGACTCGGTGTACCCGTCGCGGATTTCGGCGAACGACCAGGTTACCCGTTTGGTGTTTCTTTTCGCACCCGACTGCATGCACCGCCAGCCGGCTCACGCCGGCCGTTCGCCGTTGCCGCCGGACGGAAACAGCGGATGCGCCCCTCGGCTCAACCTCATTTCTCAAGGTGCCGAACATGGAGACTCGAAAACGCCTGCGAAAAATGCAATGGTTCCTGTTCGCTCTCGGAGTCGCGCTCGCCTTGCTGGGTCTGCTGGCGTCGAGAAAGGCGGCGGCGGATCGCCCACCGAGGACCCAGGTCGGCGACTATCAGCTCTCAGGCCCGTACACGCACGAAAACCTCACGATCTATCTGATCCACGGCAAGGACAAGCTCACGGGCGCGACGCCGCTGCTGCTGCAAGAGGCGCTGGAACAGAAGAAGGTCGTGATCCGCGAGACGGGTCAGGTGAACGAGTTGACCATCGAGAATGTGTCTTCGGACGCGGAGATCTACATTCAGTCTGGGGATGTGATCAAAGGCGGCCAGCAAGACCGTTTCCTGGCCGGCGATCTGTTGCTCCCCCCCAACTCCGGCAAAGTATCGATCGCGTGTTACTGCGTAGAGCATGGGCGCTGGCAGCAACGGGGTTCGGAGGCGAAGGAATACTTCAGCAGCTCGTCCTCCCAATTGGCCTCCAAGGGGCTGAGGCTTGCCGGCGGCCAGTTCGGACAGCTCGGTCAGATCGGTCAGTCCGACCAACTCGGCGGCGGCCTGCAACTCGGCGGCGGCCTACAATTCGGCGGCGGCCAACTCGGCGGCCTCGGCCAACTCGGCGGCGGCCTGCAGCTCGGCGGGCTCGGCCAGTTCGGACAACTGGGCCAGATCGGTTCGTCCGGCCAACAGTTCACCCAGTTCGGTCCAGTCTGCCAGGGCTCCCTCGATGCTATGCATGCGGCCACGCTCGTGACCGTCCCTGCCCTCTCCTGCGCCGGCCCCGCGCGCGCCGCGTGTTCCGTCCTCCTCGAGGTGATCCGGTCGCGGCTGGCAGCCCGCCGCGGAACCATGGCGCCGGCGGGACAGGACGTCGTCTGGTCGGAAGTCGCAACCCTCCAACGAAAGCTCCAGGCGGCCGTCGGCGACGGCGTCCAGGCGAAAGAGTCGGAATCGAGCCTGCAACTGACGCTCGAAGACAAGAAAGTCCAAGAGGCGGCGGAGAAGTACGTCCGGAAGCTGTCCTCGATTGTGGTCGATGACGGGGATGCGATCGGCTTCATCTTCGCGATCAACGGCCGACTGAACGGCGGCGAAGTGTACGCCTCGAAATCGCTCTTCCAGAAACTATGGCCCAAGCTCCTCCACGCCTCCGCGGTTGAGGCGCTGGCGGAGCGATCCACAGACGAGAAGTACGAGCCGATCGCCGTCGAGGCGATCACAACCTGCTTGCTCGACTCCGAAAAGGGCGATGTTCAAGAGAAGGAAGTCACCAAACGCATCAAGGTGCTAATGCGCGAGACGGAAAAGTACCTCTTCTTCGAGACGCGCGACGGGGACCGAAAGGACCTCTGGATCCACCGGAGCTACCTGACGAAGTAGCGCGAATCGCGGGGCGCGACTAATTTTAGGATTCAAAGTCTCCTAAATAAGTTGTGTTCCGCTCCCACGAAAACCTGATGCGGGTTCGGGAGGGCGAGGCTGGGCGGCAGCCTCGCCCTCCCGAAAGAGCGTGAATCAAATCGGTGACAGGAACTCACTCATGCGCGCTGACCGCGGCGCGAAAGCAGAAGCCGCACCTTCGCCTGAAGGATCGCGATGACGTCGCCGGCCAGAACGTAACTCTCGTACTCGGCCCGTTCCTCCGGCGTAAGGTCGCCCTCATTGCACTTGCGGGCCAATTCATCCACGCGAGCTTGAGCCTTGGCGTCCGCCCGCAGGCCGATGAGCTTGCGAACTGCTTCCTCATTGAGCGAGGAACAGACGGGATCGAGCAGGCGTTCCAGGACTCGGCCGTTTGCCGTCTTCATTCGGAAGTCGCCTTCATCGCAGCGTGCCGCGGGGTGCATGGACGATCTCGCGGCGGGGTGGGTCGAGGCGCATCCATCTTACGCCGGGCCGCTGGGGTGTGCAACGATCCGCTCGTAAGCTGGAAAGCAGCGTCGGGCTTGTGAGGCAGCCCGTCGCTCCGTTACGATGGCGTGGGGAGAAACACACATGCACATCGACCTGACCGAAGAACAGCAATGGGCGGTGATGAACGGCGAGGCCGTGCATCTTCCCGCGCCGGAACTCGGCGGAACGGTCGTGCTGCTCCGAGCCGAGCAGTACGAACGCCTCCGCGAGCTGCTGAAAGAGGAGGAAGAGGACAAGAAGATGCGCGAGGCTTGGCTCCAGGCTTCCCACGAATCGGCCGTATCGTGGATGAAAGAGAATCCCTACTGAAATGATCCAGCAGGGCGAAATCTATTTGTATTCCGACCCGCGCATCCCGCCGCATCCGGTGGTAGTCGTGTCCCGCGAGGAGTTGAACTGCGGCGACCGCGTGGTGGCGGCCGTCATCACGTCCGCGAAATTCGCCGTCCGCTCCAAGCTCGCCAACCGCGTTGCGTTGAAGGCCGGGCACTTCGGCATGACCAAGGATTGTGTGATCCAGGAGGAATCCCTTTTCAACGCGCCGACCCTGCACATGGACCCGGCGACTGGACCGATCGGCAAACTCGACGATGTGACGCTGAGGGAAGTCGTCCGGGCTGTCGGATACGTCATGGACTCCGATTGCGTGCCGAACTAACCAGCGGCCCCGCGCCCTCCGAGGAGCAATCGATGCGGATCCTCGCCGCCGTCGCCGGCCTCGTTCTGATCGTCGCGATTCTCATCGACTGCTTCCAGTCGATGATCCTGCCGCGGCGCGTGACGTGGCGATGGCGGCCGGCGACGGTCTTGCCGCCGTGTTCCCGCGCGATGATGTAATCGATGGGGAAGCGAAAGCGGGATGTCGCCTGCGGCAATCGGCAATATTCGCAGGCGTGCCGGGCGCGATCTCTCACGCGACGTTCGAGGTTTGCATCCATGCCCGTTAAGAGGCGCGCCCCAGCCGCTTGAGGGAACGCCGTGCCTTGGACTGGAACACGGCGAGCAGATCGGCGACGCGGATGTATTCTGTCAATTCTTCCCGCTCATCGGCGGTCAAGGCGCCTTCCTGGGCCTTCGACGAGAGTTCCGCCATCCGTGCGTGATCGTCCTCGCGAAAGTCGAGTCGCAGTATCGACTCCGCCGCTTCGCGCGATAGGTCGCCGCGTTCCGGTTCAATCAGCCGATTGAGGATCGCTGCAGCACTGTTGGTGGTCATCGTTCGCTCTCCGCGTTCCCTGGAGTATACCAAAGTGCGCCCTCGGCCGCCCATCCGCAAAACGAAAAAGCCCGCGGCGCCTCGTCGCCGAGACCCCGCGGGCTGATCGTTTTCCGATCCTTTTACAGTTCAATCGCCTCCACTTCGCCGACGAAGCGCTCCGGCTCGTCGCCGAGGAAGGACGAAACCACCGTGAACACGGCGTCGCTGAAGCCGCCGATGTTCAGAATGTCGGTCCGCTCCGGCGCCTGCACCGTGGCGTACGCCTGCAGGTTGATGCACACCAGCCGCGGGCCGGCCCAATCCGAGCCGTGCAGCCGCTTCTGGTTGGCCGTGAACGCCTGCCACTGCGTCATCACGCCCGTCGAGCCGTGCCGGCCGACGCCGACCCAGCTCTCCATGTCGCTGACCAGCACGCAGCCGGCGAACCGCTGCGCCGCCAGCCGCGTGTTGGCGTCCTCCAACGGCAGCGAGCAGTTCGTGCCGCCGCCGCCGAACTTCGCCAGTCGCCCGGCCAGGGTCAGGATCGACTCTTCCGGGTCGATCGCGACCAGGTGGACGCGCGTGTCGAACGGGAGTACCACGCTGCCCGGGTTGCGCCGCAGCAGCGCCGCCGCGAACAGGGCCGCCACGTCCACGCAGCGCATCTTGGTCGTCGCCCCCCGGCCGCGGGCGCCGGTGATCGGCATGCTCATCGAGCCGGACGCGTCCAGGCCGATCACGACCGGCTCCGGCAGCTCCGGCACGTTGCCGCAAGCGATCTCC
>DATKHW010000515.1:0-13777 GCA_035546275.1 Gemmataceae bacterium | reverse complement strand
GGACGCCGGCAAGAAGATGACCTGGCAGAAGGCGCGCAAGCGGTTCGAGGAGCTGATGAAGCAGGCCGGCAAGACCTTCGGCGACGCTCCGGCGGCTTGAGAGACGCCAGCCCGCAGCGCGAGCAGGGGCTTTGCCGTCGTCCCTTGCTTGCGCTGCGGACTGGCAGAGAAACCTATCATGAACCCAACTTATACTCCGCGGCAGGCCTTCCCGACCCTTCAGCGCTGGATGCAGGCGACCATCATGCATCCCGACGGCGTGGTGAGGGGCATGAACTCTCTGGCGGCGCGGGAGGAAATCGACGACGCCGCGGACGAGGCCGAGAAGGTCGTTACGCGCTCCAAGGCGCTTACGGCCGTGGAACGGCTGTCGATCTACAGCCACGCCTACCACGCCCGGCTTGTGGAGTGCATGCGGGAGGAATTCCCGTCCGTGGCGCATGCCCTCGGCGACGAGACGTTTGACGCTTTCGCGGCGGCTTATCTCCAAACTTATCCCTCGTGCAGCTACACGCTGACCCGGCTCGGGATGCAGTTCCCGAACTTCCTGGCGGAGACGCGCCCCCAGCGCGAGGAGGGCGAGCCGGAGGTCAGCTGGCCGGAATTCCTCGCCGACCTGGCCCGATTCGAGTGGACGTTTAGCGAGGTTTTCGACGGGCCGGGCGTCGAAGGCAAGGAACTGCTGGACGCGGCTGCCATCCAGGCGGTCCCGGCCGACGGCTGGCTGGAAGCGCGGCTTGGGTGCGTGAAGTGTCTACGGTTGCTAGCCCTCCGCTACCCGGTCCACCGTTACTTCGCTGCGGTGCGCCGCCACGAAGAAGCGGTGATGCCCGAGCCGGCCGACACATATCTGGCCGTCACGCGCCGGAACTTCGTAGTCCATCACTACGAGCTGTCGCGGCCGGCCTATGCCCTTCTGTCGGCCCTGGTCGCCGGCCGACCGGTCGGGGAGGCCGTCGGTGCGGCCGCCGAGGCGGCGGGGCCGGAGAAGGACCAGCTGGGGGTCAACCTGCGGGCGTGGTTTCACAATTGGGCGGCCGAAGGTTTCTTCCAGAACATTGCATATCCAGGATAAGAACCTCCGTCGCGCTCCTTGCATGGATCGCGCTGGCGACGGCTTGGCGCAGCGAAGGTTGTGTGATCGCCCCGGAAGAGGAGACGAGCATGAGAGCGTGGGCTTTGGCCGCGGGTCTGGTCGCGGCTGCGGCAGTTCTGGGGGCGATCCTCGTGCGGCTGGCCATGGGATCCAACATGGGACAGGCGAGGGAGGCCGACCCGCCGAAGGACGCCGGCGACGCCGGGACGGGCGTCGCCGTGGTCGAGCTATTCACGTCGGAGGGCTGTTCGAGCTGCCCGCCGGCCGACGCCCTCCTGGCGGAATGGGTCCAGGCCGCGCGGGAACACGGCCGGCCGGTCTATTGCCTCGCCTTCCAGGTCGATTACTGGAACCGGCTCGGCTGGACCGATCCGTACAGCGACGCCGCCTTCTCGCGCCGCCAGAACGATTACGCCCAGTCCCTGCGGTTGGACCAGGTTTACACGCCGCAGATGATCGTCAATGGAACCGACGAGTTTGTTGGGTCCGACCGGGAGCGATCGCGCAAGAGCATCGAAGCCGCCTTGAAGCGGCCCGCCAAAGCGCCGCTGAAGCTGAGCGTGGAAAAGGCGGACGCCGGCGCCGTCGTTCTCTACTGCGAGGCGTCGTCGGCCCCGAAAGGCGCCGTCGTGAATGTCGCGGTGGTCGAGCGCGGCCTGGTCAGCAAGGTTCCTCGGGGCGAGAACGGCGGCCGGACGCTGCGGCATGAAAACGTCGTCCGCGTCTTCCGGACGGTCAGCCTCGACGAATCCGGCAAAGGGTCCGTCGAGCTGAAGCCGCCGGCGGACGTCGTGCAAAAGAACGCTTCCGCGATCGCCTACATCCAGGAATCCGTCGCCGGCGCGGTCCTTGGGGCGAACGCCGTCGATTTGGCGCCGGCCGAGTCCAAGTGATCGGTCTTCGCAGAACTCGCTAATCCAGCCGCAGCAGCCGCCAGGCCAGGCCCAGGAATCCGGCGCCGAAGGCGGTTAGCACGCCGCACGACATCCACACCTGGCTCAGGTCAGGCACGGACCGCGGATCGTCGCCGAGCAGCTCGCGGTAGGCGGCCAAGGCCCAGCCGTGCGGCGTGAACCAGCTGACCGCCTGGGCGCTTTCGGTCATCATCTCGCGCGGCAAGATGCAGCCGCTCACTAGCGCCATGACCAGCACCGGCAAGGCCCCGTAAAGCGCCACCTGGATTTCGGTGCGCGACACGGCCGCCACCAGCAGCGCCAGCCCCATCGAAGCGAACGACGTCGTCACCACCACCGGCAAAAGGCAGCCGATTTGCAGCCACAGCGGCCAATCCTGCGGCCCCCACGTCATTTGAAAAATGAGCCGTCCCGCCAGCAGCAGAACGCCCGCCAGCGCCAGCGACAGGAGGAATACCGGCAGCAGCTTGCCGGCTAAAATCTGCGCCCGCGACACCGGGGCGAATCGCAGCCGCTTCAGCGTCCCCTGCCGCCGTTCGGTGACGAACACCCAGCCGACCACCATCGCCAGGAAGAACGGAAACATGGTCGTGAACGACGGCACCAGCTGCTGGTAACGCTGGGCGCCGAAATTGGTCCATTGCGTGTTCTCCGGGCTGGGAGCCCCCCCCTTGTCGCCTGGTTTGGCCTCCCGCGATTTGGTCAGATCCGCCCAGGTCTTGCCGGTCAGATCGTACTTGTGGAACTCCGCCTCCAGCGCCGCCTGGACGCCCTCGCCGACTTTCTTGCGGTACTCTTTCGACTCCTTCTCGTTGCTTCCGGCCGTCAGGTCGAGCATCTGCTTCAGCTGCACCTTGTCCGCCGGCTTGAGCGGATGGTCCGGGTCGAAAAAGACCCTTACGGCGTAGATGTTCGGCAGCGGCAAACTCATCTTTTCGCCTAGCAATTCGATGAATTGCTCGTCGCTCAGCCGGCCGAAGGCCTGGCCGATCATCCACGGCAGGATGACGCGCAGCAGCGACACCTGGGCCACCTGGTCGATGATGCCGGCGGCGGCGGGTTGCTTGCGGTCCCACAGCAGCTCGGCGTCAAGGACGGCTTCGGGACCGGGTCGTCGCGCCTGCTCAAACTCATCGGAGCCGTATTTCGGGAGATGAACGCCGTCATGATAAAAGGGGTTGATGCCCTCGGCCAGGAAGGAGCATTGATTGACGCGGTCGCTGAAACCGGGGCGAAAAATGAGGATCGCCGCCACCTTGTGCTTGCGGACGCGCTGCTCGGCCTCCTCCAGGCTAGGCACGACTTCGACGCCGACGCCGGCGGTCTGATTGAGGTCGTTGACGACCTCTTTCGCCCAGGAGACGCCTGGCGTGAAACTCTCTCCCGTGTCGAGGTCCACTACGAAGACGCGCAGCTTCTCGTCGGCGGTTCTTTGGCCGAAGTTCTCGCCGAGCATCACGCCCCACAACAGGATGAAAACCAGCGGCATCCCCAGCAGCACGACCACCGCCATGCGGTCGCGCAGCAGAAGACGCATTTCTTTGTTGGCCAAGGCCCAGATGACCACTTGATGGCTCCTTTAACGACCGCTTTAGTCCCGCAACTCTCGCCCCGTCAGATGCAGGAAGACGCGCTCCAGGTTCGGCTCCTCCGTCTCTAGGTTGACGAGTTCGACGTTGAGTTCGTTTAGCAGCGCCACGACCCGGACCAAGGCCCCCCCGACGTCGCGGCAATTCAGCTCCAGAGTCCGGCCGTCCGACGGGCCGGTCGGATCGGTCAAATAGCAATCCGGCAGATCCCTGAGCCGATCGCGCAACCCGGGCGCCCGTCGCGCCACGCGAACGCGGATCAAACCGTGGAGCTGCCGCAGCAGGGCCGGAACCTCGTCGCACGCCGCCAGCCGGCCGTGGTCCATGACGCCGACGCGTGGGCAGAGCGTTTGCACCTCCTCCATGTAATGGCTGGTGTAAATAATGGTGACGCCGGTCGCATTGAGGCGGCGCACTTCCTCAAAGATGTGATTGCGCGACTGCGGATCGACGCCCACCGTCGGCTCGTCCAAAAGCAGCAATCGCGGGCTATGGACCAGGGCCGCCCCCAGGTTCAGGCGCCGCTTCATGCCGCCGGAAAACGTGTTGACGCGATCCTTTGCCTTGTCGTGCAGGGCCACCGCCGCCAGGACCGCTTCGACCCGATCCCGCAGCGTCGTCCCGTGCAGGCCGTAAAGTTGGCCGAAAAAAAGCAGATTTTCACGGGCCGTCAAATCGCCGTACAGGGCCAACTCCTGCGGCACGACGCCGAGCTGCCGCAGCACCGCCGGGTCGCGGCCGTGGATGCGCCGGCCGTTGAGCCGAACCTCGCCGCTCGTCGGGTCCAGGAGACACGACAGGATCGACAGCAGCGTAGTCTTGCCGGCCCCGTTCGGTCCCAGCAGGCCGAACAGCTCGCCTTCGCGGACCGAGAAACTGACCCCGTTGAGGGCCTTCACGGCGCCATATTCTTTGTGCAGATCAGCGACTTCGAGGAACGCGGCCATCGGAGAACGGTCGGCTCACTTTTCCTTGGGCTTGGTCGGCGGCAATTCCTTCACCTCGGCTTTGCGGACGCGGACCACGCTGCCCTCGTTGTGCTGCTGGATGGCGAAGTGGCCTTTGCTATATTTCGAGTCGTGCGTGTCCACAACGGTCTCGCCGTTGAGGATGATGACGATGTGGTCGCCGTCGGCCACGACTTCCTGCGTGAACCACTCGTTCGGCTTGTGCTTCTGCTGATAGACCGGGACGATGCCCCACAGGCTCCCGGTCCGCTGCGGGTCCGCGTGGGTGGCGTCGATCTGGGCTTCGTAGTGGGCCGGCGGGAAGCCCTTGGCGATCTCGCAGCGGAAATACTGGCCGCTGTTGCCGCCGTCGCTGATCATCGCCTCCATGCGGAAACGGAAGTTCTCGTAATCGCCGCGCTCCGTGTAGAGATGGCCGACCGGGCCTTCGCCGACGATGCAGCCGTCCTGCACCGACCAGCGGGCTTTGTCTTCTGGCTGGACGACCCAGCCGTTGAGGTTTTTGCCGTTGAAGAGCTGGACCCAACCGGCGTCGTCCTTGTTCGGCTCGGTCTTCTTCGGTTCATCCGCCGCCAGGGTCCATGCTGCAAATGAAATCAGGGCCGCGGTCGCCACGGCGCCTAGCGATCGTCGCATTGGTATTCTCCCACTGCGGCGAGCGGCGCGCTGACGCCGCGCCGCTCGCCAAAAGGCGTGGTCACTTCTTCATCGGCAACTCGTTCGCCTTCGGCGTCGCCTGGTCGATGTTGGGCGTCACATCCGCTTCGACGTTGCCCAGCGTCCACGCCAGGCCGCTCAGCAGCAGATTCTGCATGAAGTCGCTTTGCCACACGTCCTCCCGGTGGCCCAGGGACGTAAAGAAGACGCGGCCCTTCTCGTGCATGCGCGCCCACGTTTCGGGATAGGGCGGCCGCTGGTACATGTCGCCCTTCATGCCGTTGGTGTCCATCACGAGAATGACGTGCAGGTCCGGCGCGAAGTTCTTCAGGGCGTACCACTCCTCCATGATGCCGTCGGCGCCCGACGTGGGCAATCCCGGCCATTTCGGATCGGCCACGATAAGGTTCGATTTCTGCTGAGCCCCGTGCACGATGAATTCGCCGCCGAGCATGGCGATATAGGGATCGACCTTGCTGCGGTCCTGCGTCGCGTTGCTGGGGCCGGGGGAGTGCCAGGTGTCGCTGCCGCAGTGGCAAGCGACGAAGCCCTTGCCGTCGGCCACGGCGTCCAGCAGATTTTGCTTGCCCTTGGCGGTCACCGGCGGCGCGCCCTCCAGGCTCTTCTCCGCCGACAGGTTGCCTTGCGTCTCGAAGAGGAAGCCGTCGAAGCTGGGGAAATCCTTCGACTCGAAGACGCCGCCGTCTTTCTCACAGACCACATCGAAGTTGTGCTTGGCGCCCAGGTCGGTGACGATTTGCTCGGCCAGCGACAGCTTGCCGTCCTTGCCTCGTGTGATGACGGAGTGCTGGAATCCCTGCGAGCGGGTGTACATGAGGATCTTTTTCTTGGCCCCGTCGGCGGGGGCGGCCCATCCGAGGGGAAAGCGCGAGGCGCCGAGGGCCAGGGCGGCGAGACCGGCCCGTTGCAGCAATTGACGGCGGTTCATGGAGAGAGGACTCCTTGTGTGACGGCAAGCCCGTGCGGCCGGCCGATGGTGGTTGTGCGCATCAGTTTAGGCGTCGCGCGGGCCGTTTGCCAGGGGGGCCGCCGAACGGATCGCTGCGGCACGTTTTCGGCAGATTCTTTGCATTGCGTTCTATCGTCCGATATGATTGCCTCGTGGTCCTCGGAAAGGCGCCGCCATGAACCACGAACTCATCTGCGAATGGTTGGGACTGCCCGCCGGAACGTGGCCGCCCGATCACTACCGCTTGCTCGGCCTGGAACCGGGCGAATCGGACCTGGAACGCATTGAACAGCGCATCCACGAGCGCCTGGACGCGGTGCGCCATTACCAGATGAAGCACCCGGAGCAGGCGACGGAGGCTATGAACCGACTGGCCCAGGCGTACGTCTGCCTGACGGAGCCGGCCAGCAAAAGGGCCTACGACGCCGTCCTGTTCGGCACGGCGGCGCCGGTCGCCGTGGCCGAGGCGCCGCCGGCCAAACCGGAGCGGCCCGATCCGCTGGCATGGCTGTTCGGCCCGGCCGGCGGCCTGCCGCGCATGTTGTCCGCCACGCCGCCGCCGTTGCCGCGGCTGCCCGCTCCGCTGCCGGCCCCCTCGCAAACGATCCAGCCGGCTGAATCGTCGCCGCAAGAATCCGTTGATCCCGTCGTCGCCGCTGCGCAGCAGTCCAAGAACGCCCGCCGAGGTCTCGGCACCAAGCGTGCGCTATACACCCGGGTCGTAGCGACGCGCAAGTTGCTCCGCGTCTGGGAACAACTGGGAACCTACGTCGAGTCGGCCAAGCGCCGGCTTAGCCTAACGACCGACGGCCCGGAGCTGTCCCGGCTTCTTCAGGAAATCAGATCGCTTTTGCGCCAATTCCCGCGCGTGATCGGCGCAGCGGGGCAGCCCGGCTACTGGGTGGTTACGCTGTCGCGCCAGGACGACGCCGCTCGGAGCTTCCAGGCGCTCGATTCCGGCCAGCGCGACGCCCTGAGCCGCGACTGGGAGGCGGGTCGCAAACTGATCGCGGCCCACCGCGATTATGTGCGCCAGGAAATACGCGCCATGCGGAAGCGCACCCTGAAGCAGCGGCTGCTGCGCGCCTTTTACGCCGCCGTCACGGACCAGCCGACCACGTTTTTCCTCCTCCTGCTGCTGGCGGCCCTGAACGTCATTCTGTGGCGCCTTCTCTGGGTGTGGCACGTGTTCGAGGCCAAGTGAACGCCTGCCCCTCGTCCCTTCCGCCGCTACACTACCACGGCAAACCCATCCTCGCCCATTGCGTGGAAGGAAGATGATATGTCCCCGGCGGAGACGGCGGTGGATCGCGTGGACGTTGTCGCAGTGGCGCCGCACCCCGACGACCTGGAAATCACCTGCGGCGGCACGCTGGCCCTCTTGGTCAAACAAGGCTACAAGGTCGGGATGCTCGACCTGACGACCGGCGAACCGACGCCGCGCGGCACGCTGGAGATTCGGGCCCTCGAGGCGGAGGCGGCGCGGCAGGCGCTGGGCGTGCCGTTCCGCCGCTGCGTCGGTCTGCCGAATCGCGTGCTGATGGATTCGCCGGAGAATCGCTTCATCCTGGCGACGTGGTTCCGCCGTCTCATGCCGGCAATTGTGATCTGCCCCGCCGGCCGCACCCCGGCCGCATCGCCCGATCACTATCAGGGGCAGCTCCTCGTCGAGGCGGCGCGGTTCTATTCGCAGCTCACCAAATGGGACGACCGCTTCGCCGGGACGCCGCCTTACCGCGTGCCGCACCTGGTATACGCTCCATTTCCCTTCGACGCCGAGGTGCGGCAATATCCAGCCAGCTTCGTCGTGGACGTGACCTCGACCTTCGAGCAGAAAATGGAGGCGATCCGCTGTTACGCCTCGCAATTCGACGAAGCGCGCTTCGCCAAGGTGCGGCATTTCGTGGGCGGCAACAACATCGCCGCCGGCGGCCGATGCGGCTTCGCCTATGGCGAGCTGTTCGCGCTGCCGACGGTGATCGGTGCCAGCGATCTGCATTCTCTGGTAATGGGCGGCAAGGCGACGGCCGCGCCGGTGTCGCTGCCGGGTCAGCCGGCGCCGCCGTTGGAATGACGGGATGGGTTGCCCTTGTTCGGCCGAAGGCGCAAAGGAATAATTGGGCGGCCCGCCTGAAGGAAGAGGATGCGCTTATGGCCCGTGCCAAGTCCGTCTTGCCCAAGAACTGGTCGCTGGGCGACCTGCTGAAACACTTCGGGGAGATTTCGCCGGAGCGGATACGCCTTCGCCCCTATCCGGGAACGGCGACCGAGCGCGACGTCACCCATTTGAGCGATCACGAAGACCGTCTCTACGAGTTGGCAGACGGCGTGCTGGTGGAGAAGGTTACGGGACTGCCCGAATCCGTTGTGGCGGTGGAACTCATCAGTCGCCTAAGTCAGTTCGTCAGAGAGCGCAAGTTGGGCATTGTTACGGGTGAGGGCGGTACGCTGCGGTTGATGCCTGGTTTGGTTCGCATCCCGGATGTAGCTTTCATTGGTTGGGACCGGTTGCCCGGCAAGACCGTGCCGGCCGAAGCGATACCTGATCTAGCGCCGGACCTCGCCGTCGAAGTACTCAGCGAAGGCAACAGCAAGCAGGAAATGGAACGCAAGCTCAAGGATTACTTCTTCAACGGCGTGCGCCTCGTCTGGTACATTAACCCGAAGAAACGGAATGCCGAGGTTTTCACATCGCCGGACCAAGGGGCGACTGTCACGGAGCACCAGGCCCTCGAAGGCGGCGACGTGTTGCCCGGCTTTCGTCTGCTGTTGCGTGAACTCTTTGCCGAGCTGGCGCCGCCTGGGCGGAAGCGCAACGGCCGCAAGAAGTCCTCCTGAGCCGTTGCGCCGCCGTTCGTTCTCGTGCTTATTGCGCCGCCGGCTTGAGCACCACGCAGTCCAGGCCGAACATGTAGCGCAAGCCGACCGATTGCGCGTTGGTTCCCGTCACTGTCAGCCGCAACGTCGCATCACCCTTTTTCAGCTCCACCTCGCCCAGGTCAATCGGCCCCGTCGTCACCACCCTGGTCGGGTCGAAGCAGTCGATCGGCTTGCCGAGCGCCTTGCCGTCCAGCGAAAACTGCACGATTCCATAGTCGCGCGCCCCGGTCAGGTAGGCGACCACCTTGTATTTGCCGTCGGCCGGCACGGGTAATGCCAGATCGACAAACTCGCCCACCTTGGCTGGCCGTCCCCACAGCTGGGCGTCGCCGCTCCATTTGTCCTCGCCAAACTCCCGCATCGCCTGCGTGCCGAGATCGAATTCGCTGCTCTTGCCGATCACCTTCAGCGACTCGCCTTCCAATGCCCCCGCGATCTTGTACGGCGGCGGCGGGCCGGGGATGTGTTGCAGCACCTTCGCGTCCACCGGCTCAAAGTCGTCGGTCGCGCCGGGCCGGGCGTACCAGTAGCTCGTGGCGGCGTAGTTGACCGTCACGTTCGGGTCCCAGTGCCAGCACTCCATGTCGAAGCGGAACGACTTCTCGAACGGGATGGCGTCGAGGATGTGGAAGCGATTCACGCTGGTCAGGCCGAACGTGGCGCCGGTCCCCTTGCCGTCGCAGCGCGTCTGATTGTGGTAGGGGTGCGAAAACGGCGTTGGGTCGCTCCAGGCGTAGCCGTAATAGTCCTCGCTGCCGGTGCCGAACCACGACGGAAACTTTTCGCCGTCCACGAAGATTTTTTCGTCGCCCTCGCCCCACCACGCCCCGACCGGGTTCATGATGCTCAGCATGTCGCCGACGAAGACGCCCTTGCCTTTGAGATCGCAATAGGTCCAGTCGTGGAACGGCCGCGTCTTCATGTCGGACGTGCGCCACTTGGCGTGAAAGTACATGGAGCGGTCGGTCCAGTTGTATCCGAGCGTGTGAGCATCGATGTCCGCCCTCACGGGCGTTTCGCCAAAATTCTCCAACTCGAAGACCGCCGACTTCTTGAAGGGCATCCACCAGAATGACTGGAGATCGATCCAACCCCTCTTATTCTTGAAGACTCGGAAGGGCAACGATGAGTAGGAGTTAAACCCCGGTGCGGAGCCGAAAAAGTCTCCCACGGGACACCAGATCTGCGGCTTCTCGGCGCCGTCAAACGTGCCAATCAAGACAAGACTCCGAAGCGCCTTTGGCAAGTCTTTGTCGTCTTCTACAGCAAGTTCGATCTCCAGTTGAACCGCCCACGGTTCCCGGTTTTCGGTAATTGAGTTCACGCGCTCCCTTTTCCCCGGCCGCACGGTCATTCCTATCGATCGTAGTCCGCTGTGGTATTCACCATCGCTGCCGAGTGCCTCGGCTGCTTTGCTAACGTCTGCTTCCGCCTCAGCGTACTTTCCGAGCGAGAACGTCTCCACATCCGTCCCCTTCGGGTACGTACGGTAATCGACGTGATAATAAATATCCGGCTTGTCGATGGTGACCTTGCAATGCTTTGCGTAGGCGATGGGGAAGTACAGGTTGAATCCGCGCGACCGTTCGCAGGCGATCGGGTCGGGGAACGGCGTCCATTGATCATCCCTTGCTTGCGCTGCGGGCTTGGTCGTCTTCCACTTGCCGCCCAGCAGATCGGCCAGCGGCGCCTCGATCACGGGGTCCTTCGCATCGTCGAGATAGATGTGGATCTTGCCGGCGTCGGCGGGGTTGGCCGACCAGATGCGCACCACGCAGCCGGGACCGTCCATCTCGGCCAGGACGTGGCCCTGCGGATCAGGAGTGAAGCCGGGTTTCTCGATGTAACCCTGCGGGGTATTGCCGTCGATGGGGCCGCCGTCGGGGCCGGTGGCGTAGGCCCAAACCCAATTGCCGATCGGCTTGTGCGTTGGCGCCGGGGCGAGGCCGACCTTTGTGCCGGCGGCGAAATAGCCGTCCGGCGTCGTCATCGGCGTCGGAACGCTCTTGAAATACGGCGTCTTGTCCTTGACCACGCCGTCGTAGAGCGGGAAGCCGCGGTCGTAGTTGGCGAACCAGGCGTCGTTGCCGGGCGTCTCGCTCGCGCGGTCGTAGCTGCTGAACTGCCGTGAGACGTATGGCGGATCGGGATACTCGGCCAATTGCGACAGGTCGGTCATCTGCTGGAGCAGATCGCTTAGCGTGACCTTGTCTGTGGCGCGGGCGGCCGGCAGGGCCGACAGCAAGACGAGCAGGGACAGGGGACGGATGCGCACGGCTGAACCTCCACGCAGGGATGGGACGGCGAGCAAGCGGCGCCGCTGCTGACAGTCTCAGCAAGCGGCTGCCCGATTTCAAGCAGAAACCAAGCCGCGTTGACCGCCTCGATTAACAGCCTTGTCATATCTCTATTTTAAGTCGCAAGCCAAATGGGGCTTATGGCCAGGAACTCTCAGCCCAGGGTCGCGGCACATGATTTGCCAACGAGGAATTGCGTCCCAACAGCTTTCTGTTTTCGTGTCTCCTTGCCTTTGCCGAAAGGAGGATATCCCTTCCACGACTGAGGACGCTCCCCTGTACTGCTCCTGCAAACAGTCCGGACGGCGCCGCTCGCACGGCCGCCGCCCGGACCTTTCGCGTTTCGACAGCGCCCAACAAGCTGGCGCCCCGATTTCGTGGTGCAGGCGGCGCGCCGGCATGGTCAACATTGCAGGCGAGCCGCCTGCACCACGGCGGAGAACCGGCCCTGCTTGACCCTGGTGGGAAACGCTCTAACATGAGGCGGGAATTGTGATGGCCAGTCAGCTGCAAATGAACGGCGAAACGCTGTTGCGGGCGGATTCCAGCGTCCAGGGTCGGCGACGGGGGCGGCGGGAGGGCGGGATGGAAGTCACTTACGGTCAGCTCTCCGCTGCGGGGCCGGTGCGCCAGAACAACGAAGATTACCTCGGCCATTTCCTTCCCGCAGACGCCCAGGACGCCCGCAGCCGCGGCGTGCTGGCCGTCATCGCCGACGGCATGGGCGGCCAGGAAGACGGCGAAGTGGCCAGCCGTCTGGCGGTCGAGACGGCGTTGCAACGATTTCGCACGGCTCGGCCCGGCGCTTCGCCGAACCAGGTCCTCTCCCAAATGTTCGCGGCCGCCAATCAGGCCGTCTACGACGAGGGGAACAAGGTCGGCCAGCAGCGGCGCATGGGCACGACGCTGACGATCGCCCTCTTTCGCAACAACGAAGTAACGATCGGCCACGTCGGCGATTGCCGGACGTATTTGATCCAGAAAGGGGCCTTGCGCCGGCTAACCGGCGACCATTCCTACGTCGGCGTGCAGGTCAAGCTCGGTCTGGCGTCGGAAGAGGAGGCGCTGCGCAGCCCCATGCGTTCGATGCTGACGCGCTCCATCGGCAAGGACCCAATCGTCCAGGTCGATTTTTCCAACGCCGTGGTCGGCCGGGGCGATTTCGTGGTGCAGTGCTGCGACGGCGTGTATTGTCATGTCACCGAGAAGGAAATCGTCGAGATCGTCACGCACGCTTCGCCGCAAGATGCCTGCAAGCAGCTGACCGAATTGGCCGTCAAGCGCGGCACGGATGACAATGTGTCGGTGCAGATCGTCCAGGTGGATCGGGTGGAGCAGCTCAGTTACTACCGGGGAGCGCCGGTTTACCAGGAGGCCCCGGACACGACCATGAGCCACGAAGTCCAAATCGGCGAAGTGCTCGACAACCGCTTTCGCGTCCTCGACGTCATCGCCCGCAGCGGCATGGCGTCGATCTACAAGGCCATCGACCTCCAGACCCGCAATCCCGTCGCGCTCAAGGTGCCGTCGATGCAATTTGAGAGCGACCCCGGCTTCTATACGCGCTTCCAGCGCGAGGAGGAGATCGGCCGGCTGCTCGATCATCCCTACATCCTGCACATCGTGCCGGTCGCGGACAAGAGCCGGCCCTACATGGCGATGGAGTTTCTGGAGGGCCAAACGCTCCGGCAATTGATGCGCAGCGTGGAGCGCATTCCGGTCGCGGACGCGTTGAAAATCGCCAGCCGGCTATGTGAAGCGCTGGAACACATGCACAAGAAAAACATCATCCACCGCGATCTCAAACCGGAAAACGTGATGCTATGCAACGACGGCACGCTGCGCATCATGGATTTTGGCATCGCCAAGGCGGCCGGGCTGCGACGGCTGACGTTCACGGGCTTCTCGCCGGTGATGGGCACGCCGGATTACATGGCGCCGGAACAGGTGAAGGGGAAGCGAGGCGACGAGCGCACGGACCTTTACAGCCTCGGCGCCATGCTCTATGAGATGGTCACGGGCGCCGTGCCGTTCGAGGGGGCCAATCCATACATCATCATGAATTCCCGACTGACCGGCGACCCCCCGGCGCCGCGCAAGGTGAACCACGAAATCTCGCCGCAGGTCGAGGAAATCATCCTGCACGCCATGGCGCGCAACCCGGCGGATCGGTACGCCTCGGCCGCCGCGATGAAGGCGGAGTTGGACGACCCAGAAAGGGTCGAATTAACCGGGCGATGCGAGCGGCTGCAAGCGCCGACGCTGTCGCGGACCAACTGGGCGACGGTGCGGCTGGTGGTGATTTCGGCGCTGGTGCCGGTGGTGATCCTGGGCGGGGCGCTGATCCTCCTGCAATTTTGGCCGGCAAAATGATTTGTTGAGCCGCGGTTCGCAGAACCGCGCTCC
>DATKHW010000514.1:0-10413 GCA_035546275.1 Gemmataceae bacterium | reverse complement strand
TCCAAATCGATCCGCCGCCCGACCTGGTGCTGGAAATCGACCTCTCGCGCAGCTCCATCAACCGCATAGCCATCTATGGCGTCATGGGCGTGCCCGAGGTCTGGCGCTACCACAAGAACAAACTATCCTTTCTGGCGCGGCAACCGGACGGCCGCTACGCCACCGTCGCACAAAGTCTGTCCTTGCCGCCCCTAACCCCGGCCGATCTGACGCCGTTCCTGGCGATGCGCGCTAGCGACGATGAAAACACCGTCATCCGGCAGTTCCGTGCATGGATTAAGAAGACGTTTCTTGCTGGTGGTGCGACGCCGCCCACACCGTGACGGCAGCCTTGCGGCGGCGGCCGATGGACGACGAGCGTGAATAATTGCCATCCTGATTGCATCCGAAATTCCATTGCAATTGCGTCACCGTGGAGGTAGCCTATTTCCCGTGAGCTGTTCCCTATCCACGGGCTGTTCCGATGGCGCCGGCGTCCGCCAATCCCTGTCCAAAATGCGGCCGAACGCAACCGTCGGCCGACTGCCCGCGGTGCGGCGTTCGCGGCGCCGCCTTGTGCACCACTGCTGAGGTCGCATGTTCCCGCTGCGGCAAAACCAGCCCCGCCTCCAACCGCTTCTGCATCGCCTGCGGCAAAGGACTCCCGGTTGGCGCTCGCCGGCGCCGCCGAAGCTGGTGGACGGCGGCGACGATGATCGCTGTTTCGGTGTTGCTGATCGCGGCGACAGTAGCGCTGCTATTCTGGTTCCATAGGCCGAGTCAGCCGGCGGGCCAATCCCGTTTGATCGTAATCGCGGAGGACCCGGAGCGCTGGCGCCTCGTCGTGGAAAGTCAGGGAACTCCCGCCCATTCCGCTGATACGTGGGACCTGCGCCTGCCGGCCGGGCGGTGCGTGATCCGCGTTTTTCCCGCCGAGGCGCGCGGGGGCGATCCGGAGTCCATCGCCCTAACCCTCGAACCCGGCCGGGTTCATGTTTGCGCCCTCGGCGGCGTGCCGGTGCACGTGGACGCCGTCGTCGGCGACCGCGTCGGGTCGTCCCAGCGCGGGGTCGCCGGGACGGGGCCGCTGTGCTGGGGCAGCGGTGGAAGCATCCAGGTCGGAGACCGGCAGGCGTCGCACGGCGATTATCTCGGCCTGGACGCCGAGGTCCAGGTTTATGCCGACCCCGGTTCGCTCCGTGCGGACGCGGATTCGGCGCTCTTGACGACGAACCCCTACGACGAGCCGCTGCGCTGCTCCGTGGACGACGGCGACGCCCGCTGGGAGTTCACGCTGGCGGGCTCGGCGGTTCGCGTCACGCCCTGCCAAGCGGGCCGGGCGACCACCGTGGAAACGCGCCTGGGCATGGACGGGCCGGTCGTCGACACGGCCTCTGTGACGCCGCTCGGTGGCCTGAGCCTCTTCACCATCGGCGGATCGACGTGCTACGTCTGGGAGGGCGACTGGCCGTTCGATGCCAAAAACGATCCGGATCGTATCCTTCCCGATCGTCTGCTTTCGTTGACTGGCGACTCCGACGTGGTGATCCGCCTGGCCGATCCGCAGCGGCGCGACGGGCCGGACGACCACACCCTCCTGTGGAAGCGGCATCCGCGTAAGGGCGAGGCCGGGCTGACCGTCGCGGTCAGCGGCCCCTTGCTGGCGCCGACGCCGGCGCCGCTCGGCGAGCTGACGACGCATCCGGATGTGCGGGCGTCGCAGCTGCCGATTCCAGACGGCCTGCGCGACCAGGTCGTGACGTCGGCGGCGGTCGTTGGCCAGGGCGTGGTAGCCGTCGCCGACGGCGCCGTGTACGATTGGGCCGACGGCCGCCGGCTGGACGACGGCGGACCGCCGGTTGCGTCCATCGCGTTTTCCTCCAGCGGCCTGTTCCTGGTCACGCGCCAGGGGCGAAGCGCGGCGATCCACAATGGACGCCTCATCGCCGACCGAAGCTTGGTCGATCCGACGCTCCAGGCGTGGGCGGCGCCCGGGGCGGACGTCGTGTATCTTTACGGCGGCAAGGCCGCCGGCGGCCTGTACGCCGTCGCGGCGGACGGCGTGCGCCGCCTGCTGGACGACGATAGCCGCGTCACCGGGCTGGGGACGGCCCGCCAGGGATTCCTGGCGGCGCGCGGCCGGCGCATCGATCGGGTGACGATGGAAGGCGATCAGGCCCGTTTCGAGCCAATCGTCGATCTGCCGGAGGGGCCGCCCGTGGTCGGTCTTTGCGAGATCGACGACGGCGTCGTCTTCGCCACGGAAAAGGCCGTCTATCAGCTGAAAAACGGCGTCGTTCTGCCGCTGGTGCTTGGCGCCGGCGGTCCGCTGTATCCCTACCGCGGCGGCCTGCTGCTCCATGATCGGAGCAGCTGGAAGCTGCTGCTGCTGGAAGGCTCTTTCCGGGCCTCCGCCGGCGATCCGGGAAACGGGAGTTAAGTCATGCCAAATCGGACCTGCTGCATCGTGGTCGGCGTCGTCATCCTGGCGGGGTCGGCGGGAACGGCCCAGGGCCAGTCGGACGGCGCCGCCCGGTTGCAAGGCGTGGTCGATCAGGCCGCCAACGAGCTGCAGGCCGTCCGCTCGCGCCTCGACGCCGGCGCCCGCAACCAGCTCGACTCCCGGTTGGCGGCGGTGCGCGACAGCAAGAGCGCGGTCGATCGGCTGCTTATGGACCTGGAATCGAAGCGGAGCCAAGTCCGTTCCGAGAAGGAGCAAGCCGAGGTGCTGCGCCTGGATGCGGAGGCGGCGACGAAGCGCCACGACGATTATTCCAACTGGTACGACCAGGAGGGCAAGCGCTTCGCGGACCGTTTCGCCGACCATAACCGCCGGACCGAGGCCCACAACGCCCGCCAGGATCAGCCGATGACGGACGAAGAGGCGGAGGCCTACAACGAGGAAGCCCGTCGGGGCAACGCGGAAGGCGAAGCGCTGCAGAAGGAATATGAGCAGTTCATCACCGAAAACGGAAAGCAGTTGCTCGACCTGAGTCTGGAGGCGTCGAAGATAGAACAGGAGTACCAGGACGCGCAGAGCCGGGTCGGATCGCTGGAACAGGAGGAAAGCAACCTGGCCGCCGACGCGAACAGCAAGATCGCGGCGGCGTCGGACGAGGCCGACGGGCTGCGCGCGGTACTCGCCGACTCCCGCAAAGCCGCTGACGCTGCTTCGACGGTGCGGGGCGCCCCGGCCCATCGCTCGGTGGAAGAGGCGCGGGCCGTGCCGCCGCCGGCGAACTACGCACCGGAAGCGCGGGCTTCGGACAAGGTGCGTTCAGAGGTCCTGATTATCCCCGCTCACGGCGATGACGCCCGCACGGGCGAGTTGGCCGACCAGATTCGCCTGGGCGGAGCGGTCAAGGACCTCGACAAGTACACGACACAGCCGGCGGCGTCGCGCCCAGCGCCAGCGCCTGTGGACGCCGCCCGGCTGCCGGAGCATCCCGTCAGTCATCCGGCTTCCGCCCCGGCCGCCGACGTGATCGCCGTCCATCGCGCCGTCGATCCGGGCCGCTATTTCACGAAGGCAGACCATGACCGGGCCGCGAAGGAAGGCGACCGGCTGCGGTCCCTCAAGAAGAAGCTGGAGGACAAGCTGGCCGACTTGGACCGCTGGCAGGAGGGCGACGAGCGCTATCTGGAGGAGGTTGCGGATATCAAAAAGGAGCTGGCCCGCGAAGAACTCGGCCATATTTTGGCGATGGCGCAGATCGGAACCATCGCGAAATCGCTGGCCGACGCGGAAAAGCTGCGCAAGGTCCTGCCGCCGGAGACGGCGGAGAAAATCAGCAAGGCCGTCACGCCCGAGTTGGCCGCGGCGCTGGAAAAGGCCGAGAAAGCGCTCAACGCCGCCTTCAACAGCCGGGAAGCCGGCGACGCACAGACGGAAGCCCAGCGCTTCGAGGCGGCGACCGGCGCCGTGTCCAGCGCCCGCGAGGCGCTGCAGAAAGCGCTGTACGAACTGCCGGAGAACAGCCCGGCCGCCAAGTGGCTCGACGGCGTCGGCAAGACGCTGGAAATCGGCGGCAAGGTGTTAAGCTGGACGATGGAGGATGAGAGGAAGAACGGCCCAGAACCGGGGTGCGCGGCCCGGCTCGCGGAACTAGGAGACAAGACCACGCAAATCGTCGGCGTGTTCGTCCCGCCGATTTCGATGCTGCGAGCCGAGGGACAGTTGATCGGCGGCGAGGCGGTCGATCCGTATGCGGAGCGGGCGCTGGAGAACCTGTCGTTTGCTCTGAGCAAGAACGCCGAGGCGCGTGCGAATCTGCACGATCGTCTGGATCGAATCAACGAATGGATCGCCGAACAGGATCGGATCGCTGCGACCTACGAGACGACGCATAACAGGAATCCGCGCAGCCTGCGACCGTGAGGTTGAGGAGGGGCCGCTCAACCGAATGGCCTGGACGGCGGCCCACTGCACGGAGCGACCCCTTGGTCGATCGGCATAGACTGGAAAAAGCATATCAAACCACGCTCGCCGCCCTTCTCGCCGAGCGGCATCCCGACGGTTACTGGGTCGGCGAGCTGTCCACCTCCGCCCTTTCCACCGCCGTCGCCGTCAGCGCCCTGGCGCTCGTTCAGAGGGCGACCGTCATTCACGGTTCCTTCGCCGCGCTGATCGACGGCGGCCTCGCCTGGCTCGCGGCCCATCAGAACGCCGACGGCGGTTGGGGCGACACCGTCAAGAGTTTCAGCAACATCTCCACCACCATGCTTTGCCGCGCGGCGTTTCATCTCACCGGCACGGCGGATCGCTTCGCCGAGTCGCTCCGCAAGGCCGACGCCTGGCTGGCGGAGCGCTACGGAACAACGCCGGCCGAGCTGGCGGAGGCCGTCCGCGCCCGCTATGGCAAGGACCGCACCTTCTCCGTGCCGATCCTCATGACCAGCGCCCTGGCGGGGCTGGTCGAATGGAAAGAAGTGCCGTCGCTGCCGTTCGAGCTGGCCTGCTTTCCGCAGTCGTGGTACCGCTTTTTGCAGATCCCGGTTGTGAGTTATGCGCTGCCGGCCCTCATCGCCATCGGCCAGGCGGTCTATCACCACCGGCCGCCGTGGAACCCAGTCGCCAGGATCGTGCGAAGAATGGCGATCCCGAAAAGCCTGCGCGTGCTGGAAGCGATTCAGCCGTCGAACGGCGGCTTTCTCGAAGCGACGCCGTTGACTGCGTTCGTCACACTGGCCCTGGCCAGCATCGGCCGGGCGGAGCATCCGGTGGTCGGCAAGGCTGTTGATTTCCTGGCGAAGTCGGTACGGCCGGACGGCAGCTGGCCGATCGACACGAACCTGTCCACCTGGGTGACGACGCTTTCGGTCAATGCGCTGGCGGCGGCCGGCGATCTCGATAAGCTGGATAAGCGATCCGCATTGCGCGATTGGCTGCTGGCGCAGCAATACCGCGTGCGGCATCCCTACACGGGCGCCGATCCGGGAGCGTGGGCATGGACGCCGTTGCCGGGCGGCGTGCCGGACGCGGACGATACGCCCGGGGCCTTGCTAGCCCTGCGGCGATTGACCGACGACCCCCCGCCGGATGCTGTTCGGCGCTCCGTCCATGCGGCGTATTTGTGGTTGGTACATCTTCAGAATCGAGATTGGGGCTGGCCGACCTTCTGCCGCGGCTGGGGCCGACTTCCTTTCGATCGCAGCGGGGCGGACCTGACCGCACATGCACTTCGCGCCATTCATGCCTGGTCCCCGCATTTGCCGCCCGTGTGGCCGGCAAGGTATTACGACGCGTTTCTCTATGAAGTGGGGGATGAGTACCTGCAACGGACGCAACACCGCGACGGCTCCTGGCTCCCCCTCTGGTTCGGCTGTCAGCACGCCGCCGACGATGCGAATCCCACCTACGGCACCGCCCGTGTGCTGGCCGCCTACCGCGACCTCGATAAGATGACCACGGAGCCGGCTCGCCGCGGTGTGCGCTGGCTCCTCGCTGCCCAGAACGCCGATGGGGGATGGGGCGGCGCCCCGAACACGCCGTCTAGCATGGAAGAAACAGCCCTCGCCGTCGAAATCCTCCTGTCCGCCGGGCCCGACGCCGCGTCGGTGGTGAATAACGGAATCGCCTGGCTCGTCCAGCGGGTGGAGTCCGGCGGCCTGAACGAATCCACCCCGATCGGCTTTTACTTTGCAAAGTTGTGGTATTTTGAGAAGCTCTACCCGATAATCTTTACGGCGGCGGCGCTGGGGTGCGCGTTGCGCCATACCAAGACGGCTTGAAACAATGCGCTCCCGAGGACTCGTATCGTGACGACCGTCGCCGACCCCAAGGTCGAGAAGAAAGAAAAACGCCCCAGCAGTTCGCATCTCAAGGTCGTTCCCGAGACGCGGGAGCTGCGCGACCGCGTCCGCGCCGAGGCCGCCGCCTTAGGCAAGAACCTTGACCGCTCTCGCCTCCTCACCAAGCAATCGCTCCAGAAGATGGCGGAGGAAATGCTGGCCCGCATGGGCCTCACGGAGCAGTACCTCGGCTTCACGATGGTCTGCATCGCCAACGAGTTCTGGCGCGAACAGCTGCAAGCCGTCGATTTCAAGCGCCGCCTCCTGCTCTTGCCGCACTGTCTCAAGCACGCCGAGGGTTGCCCCGCCGACTACGATGAATTCGGCCTCGATTGTCGCAAATGCGGCGCCTGTTCCGTCGCCGACTTCAAGACGAAGGCGGAGGACCTCGGCTACAAGGTGCTGGTGTCGGAGGGGACGCCGATCGTCCTCAAGATCATCGTCAGCGGTCATGTGGACGCCATCGTCGGCGTGGCCTGTCTCAACGTGCTGGAAAAGGCGATCGATAAGATTCTGCTGACCGGCATCCCGTGCGTGGCGGCGCCGCTCTTGTCGAGCAATTGCCGCAGCACGTCGGTGGACGACGACTGGGTGGCCGAGCTGATCGACCTCAAGACGCCGCCGCCGGCGACCGTCACGAAGAGCTACGTCCACCTGATGCGGGCGGCGAACCAGATTTGCGAGGAGCCGGAACTGAGCCGGCTGGCGCCGCGAAGCCGGTCGGCGAACGTCGAAATCAGGGGGCTTACGCCCCCCGCTCGCCTTGATCCCCTGACGGCGAATGAGAACATCGCTTACGACTGGATGGGTCAAGGCGGCAAGCGGTCGCGTCCGTTCATCACGCTGGCCGCTTACGACGCCCTCAAGGGCGCTCCCGGCACACGGTCGGCCGAGGGCGTGAACCTGCCCGATTCCGTTCGCCGCGCTGCATTAGCCATCGAGACGTTCCATAAGGCGTCGCTGGTCCACGACGACATCGAAGACGACGACACCTTCCGCTACGGCCGGGCCACGCTGCACCGGCAGTATGGCGTGGCGACCGCCATCAACGTCGGCGACTACCTCCTCGGCCTCGGCTACCGGCTGGTCGGCCGCGAGCGCAAGGAGTTGGGCGGCGACTGCACCGCCGACATCGTCAATCGGCTCGCCGAAGCGCACTTGAAATTGTCGGAGGGTCAGGGTGCGGAATTGCTCTGGCGCGACGCCAAGGACAAGGCGCTGACCGCCCTGGACGCCCTCAAGATTTACGCCCTCAAAACGGCGCCGGCCTTTGAAGCCGCGCTATACGCCGGCGTCCGCCTGGCGGGACCGGCCGAGGCCCATGAGAAAATGATCGCCGAGTTCAGCAAGAACCTCGGCGTGGCGTTCCAAATCCTCAACGACCTCAAGGATTGGGACGGCGACGCCGACAACAAGCTGACGGTCGGCCAGGACGTGCTGGCCGCCCGGCCGACGCTGCTGCTGGCCCTGGCCCTGGAAGGGTCCACGCCGGAGAATCGCGCCGACTTGCTGCAATTGCTGCACGGGCAGCGCGACGGCGCCGAGGCCGGCCGCATCGTCGGCCGCGTCCGCCAGCTCTTCACCGAGGCGGAAGTCTTCGACAAGGCCGAGAAACTGGTGGAGAAATTCCGCGCCCGCGCCGAAGCCGCGGCCGACGAAACCGAGCCGGCAGAGCTGCGCGAATTGCTCTATTACCTGGTCGATAACGTCCTCGACCGCCAACCGCCGCCGCCGCCGGAGCCGGGGGCTGACCTGATCCAGCTGACGCGAGCATGAACGTCCCGACGCGACCCCTCGGCCTCAGCGTGGAGGATCTCTTCGCCCCCTTCGGCCCCGCCGACGATCTCCCGCCCTACGAGTTCGTCCGCCCCGACGCCGTCCCGCCTCCCTACTGCGACCTGCTCGTCCACCGCCACCACATGACCGTCACCGTGGAGTCCTATCACGGCGACCTCGTGGACGTCCGCATCCTGGCCCGCAAGCTGGAAGGCGATTCGTATACGCGGAAAATCGTGCTAGCGCTGCAAGGCTCCGGGCGCGTCGTGCAGTTCGGCATCGCCCGCGTGCATCTGGATTATTGCAGCCAGGCCGTGCGCGACGCGATCATCGCCGGTCGGACGCCGCTGGGCCGCATCCTGATCCAGCACAACGTGCTGCGCGTTGTGGAACCGACCGGCTTCCTGCGCGTGGCGGCGGGGCCCGCTACTGCGAAGTGGTTCGGCCTGGCCGCACCACGGGCGACCTACGGCCGGCTGGCCGTGATCTATTGCGACGGCAAGGAAGCGATCGAGGTGCTGGAAATCGTCGCACCGGAAGGCGATTCATAGAGTAACGAGCACGCCGCGCCAGCAAGTGCAATGAGGAGAAAACGGTGTCGGAATCCTTCTCCAGCGAAAGCGAACCCAAAAAGCTCGAATCAGGACCGCCCGCCGGCGCCGCGGCCGTGCCACCGCCGCGCCAGTGGACGCCCGTAACCTGGCTGATCGTGATTATCGCCTGCGTCGGCTTCGCCTACGACACCTATACCTTGCTCGTGATGCCGCTCGTCGCCCAGCCGGCCCTGTCCGAGCTGGAGCACCTCGACCCGTTCACGGACGGCGGCTTCGCCGCCATCCGCAACTGGGGGGCGACGATCATCTTCGTCAGCGCCGGCTGCGGCGGCGTCTTCGGTCTGCTCGGCGGCTACCTGACTGACCGCTTCGGCCGCCAGAGGGTGCTGTTGTGGAGCATCCTTCTTTCCACGGCTGGCGGCGTCGGCTCGGGTTTCGCAACGGACATTCCCGCCCTGCACCTGTCGGGCGGCTGGGTCCTCCTGATCTGCCGCTGTGCGGCGTTCATCGGCGTGTGCGTCGAGTTCGTCGCCGCTGTAGCCTGGCTGGCGGAACTGTTCCCCAATCCCAAGCAGCGCGAGCGCGTGCTGGGCTACACGCAGGTGTTCGCGTCGCTGGGCGGCATGCTGGTCGCCGCGGCGTACTACGTCGTCACCAACTACTACCAGTCGTGGCCCGCGATCTACGGCGTGGTGGAGGACCAGTGGCGCTACGCACTCATTTCCGCCCTGATTCCCGCGCTGCCCCTGCTGCTGATCCGGCCGTTCCTGCCCGAATCGCCGGTGTGGAAGCAGAAACGGGCGGCGGGCACGCTGCGCCGGCCCAGCGTGCTCGAACTTTTCCGGCCCGAGTACCGCCGGGCCACGATCGTCACCGCCCTGCTGTTCACCTGCAGCTTCGGCGTGGCGTTCGGCGCCATCCAGCTGACGCCGCAGCTGGTGCCGGGCCTCGTGAAGGACCTCAACCTGCTTGGGCCCAAGCGCGCGGCCTACGGGGCGACGCAGGACCCAGCCGCCATGGCGAAACTGAAAAAGGATGCCGAAGAAACGACCGCGGCGCTTGCGACGAAACCAGATGACCCGGTCCTGAAGGACAAGGCGGACAAGGCCAAGAAGGTTTACGGGATGGCCCTCGGCCTCAGCAAGGATGCAGGCAAGCAGGGAGCCGTGAAAAAAGACATTGAGAACATGTTAAAGCGCCAGGAGCAGGAGCGCGACACGATGCAGTGGTATCAGGAGACGGGCGGCCTGGTCGGGCGGTTCGTGCTGGCGTTCTTCGCCACGATCATCGTCTCGCGGCGGCTGCTTCTCTGGATGTTCCAGATCCCCGCCCTCATCATCGTGCCGCTGGTCTTCTTCTTCCCCGCCGCGGGGAAACTGGACCCCAGCTACAACTTGATGGTGTGCCAGTGGGGCATCGCCCTCGCCTCGTTCTTTGTCATCGCCCAGTTCAGCTTCTGGGGCAACTACCTGCCGCGCATTTATCCCACGCACCTGCGCGGCACCGGCGAGAGCTTCGCCGCCAACGTCGGCGCCCGCATGTTCGGCACGTCGGCGCAGGCGCTCACCAGCTACGTCATGGCCCCGTTGTTGGTCAGCATCATCCCGATGCTGGCGACGGATCGCACCGGGAATACGGCCTACGCGGCGGCGGCGACGGCGGCCCTGCTCATGGTCGTGGGGGTGCTCCTGACGTGCTGGCTGCCGCAGCCGAAAGAGGAGGTCGCGCAGGAGTGAGAGACGTCGGCGAGCGGGGGGCGTCAGCCCCCTGATTCTTCATGCAGGCGCCGATAGGATGCGGAATCAGGGGGCTG
>DATKHW010000513.1:0-5571 GCA_035546275.1 Gemmataceae bacterium | reverse complement strand
GCTGATAGCCGCGCTTCGGGTCGGCCGGATCGCCGTTCACTTGCTGAATCAAAGCAGCGAAAGCCGGGTTCAGCTTGTCCTGGTCCAGCGTGAAGTGAAGCGTTTTATCCATTTGGGAGGCGGTTTCGCCTTTGGCGCCGGCGCGGGTCATGGCCAGGGCCGTCGAAATGCTGTAAGGCGAAAAGAAGACATTGCCGTCCTGGCTCCTCAACTGACCGTATAGATCCAGGGCGAAGGCATTGTTTCCGTTGACCACGGTTGGCACATCCGGTTTAGGATCGGCTTTGTCCGCGGCCGCAACGGCGGTCGCCGCTGCGGCTAGCAGGACGGTTAGGAATCGTTTCATGGCGGGATCCTTCTTTGTTGCTGGGCATGACGTCACTTGGTCGGATCCGTCAGCCGGCCGAGGAAGAGGACGCTGCCCGATCTCGTGTCGCGGATCAGGAAAATGAATGGATGATCGGCCCGGAACGTCGGCTTGGGCGGTTCGATCCGCACGGCCGTCGGCTCGGCCACGACCACGGCCGTGGCGCCGGCCGCCTCGGTTCCTTCTTCGTTGACGTCGATGTACGCCTGGTGGATAACCTTGGAAATGTGCAGGTCGCCGGGTTTGCCGGCCATGCCGGACAGGTCGGCTCGCTGGTCGTCGAAGGCCAAGGGCATGCCCATCGAGGCGAGAACATCGGTCAGCTCGACGCGCTGTTCCGTCTTGAATCTCGGCAGCCAGACCAGCACATCCTGCTTTTGCAGTTTGCCGGTCCAAATGGCCAGCTTGTCGGCCGTTAAATCCTTTTCAAGATCAGCGAGGCCGTCGACCTTTTTCGGCAGCAGCACCACCATCGACAGGTCGCCGTTGCCGTAAGGCATTTCCAGCGCCTGAAACGCGGCGGTTTCCATGTAGCCGCAGCGGCTGGTTTGGAACATCAGCGGCGCCTTGGCGGTCTTGCCGCCGCCGAGCTGGAACGGCGCATCGGTCGTCGCATCCTTCTTGAACTGGCTGACCCAATTTCCCTTGAAATAGATCGCATTTGTCAGGACAAGCCGCGTCAGGTCGGTCAGGTCGCCTTCATGGAGCAGGTCCTTGATTTTGTCGTTGGTCTGCTTTTCCACCCAGGAGTTGATGGTCTTGCGGGCGCCCTCGTGGTCGGTTTTGAAATCCAGCTCGCTGAGGCCGGCGCCGTAGTCTTCCTTGACCAGCTTGAGGAAGTCAGGATAGAAACCGTAGTCTTTCTGTCCCCAAAGGGCGTTGGCCGTGCTGAGCTGATAGCCGCGCTTCTTGTCGGCTGGATCGCCGTTGATTTCCTGGATCAACCCTGCAAAGGCCGCGTTCCGCTTGTCCTGCGGGAGCGTGAAATACATCACCTTGTCCATTTGAGCGGCGGTTTCGCCCTTGGCGCCGGCGCGGGTCATGGCCAGGGCCGTCGAGATGCTGTAGGGCGAAAAGAACAGGTTGCCGTCCTGGCCGCGAACCTTTGCATACAGGTCGAGAGCAAATTGCGTATCGCCCTGGACGACGGCGGCGCGGTCGGCCTTGGCGTCTTCGGGTTTCTTCTCGACGGCGAAGGCGGCGACGGCCAAAACAGTCGGAATCAGCAAAGCGGGAATCAGGCGCTTCATGAGGGGTCTCCGTGGCGTTGAAGGCTGGGCGCGACGTCGGCCGATCATGGCCGACGCCGCCGGCAAATACTCAGACGATCCCCGCCGGCCGCCGGATTGATCGGATGCAGCCGATTCAGGCCGACGCGAAACCGGCGTTGTGTTCCAGAGCGATGCGCAAGCGTTTCAGGTACTCGCGCCGCCGGATCTCCACGGCGCCGAATCGGGCCGTGTGATCATTCAGGAATTGCACATCAAAGAGCTGGAAACCCCGTTCTCGCAGCCGCTGCACGAGATACGTCAGAGCCACCTTGGAACCGTCGCGCAGGCGCGTGAACATCGATTCGCCGGCAAAGAAGGCGCCGACCGCCACGCCGTAAACGCCGCCGGCCAGCTCGCCGTCGCGCCACGCCTCCACGCTGTGCGCCCAGCCAAGACGATGCAAGTCGGTATAGGCGTCAATCATGGCAGACGTGATCCAAACGCCCTGACCGGGCCGATCGGCGCAGCCGCGAATGACGGCGTCGAAGGCGGCGTTGACGGTGGTGGTGAATCGTCCGGAGCGCATGGTGCGGGCCAATCGGCGCGAGACGTGAAAGCCGTCCAGCTCGAAGATGGCGCGCGGATCGGGCGACCACCAGAGGATGGGCGTGGTTTCATCGAACCAGGGGAAAATGCCGCGCGAATACGCTTCCAGCAGGCGCGTCGGGGTCAGATCGCCTCCCACGCCCACCAGGCCGTCGGCGTCGGCCCGCTCCGGATCGAGGAAGAAGCCGTTGCGCATGGCTGAATGATGAATGATGAACGATGAATGACGAACGACGAATAAGGCGGAATCGCTGTCCATAATTCATCGTTCATCATTCATCGAATTGCGTTTACTTGTCCTTGTCAGCCGGGTAGCCGCGTTCCTTGCCGCCGCGAACCATAACGACGCCGTCATAGGCGTTGCCCTTTTGCGAAATCACGATGTACCCCCAGTCGATGGGGCCGAACATCTTGTCGAGGGCGTCCACCACAGTGATGGGTTCGTCCTTTTTCGTATCCTTATTGGTGGTCGTGAAGGTGAAATTGTGATTGAGCTTGATGGTGCCGTCGGTGGCGGTCTTGAATTTTAGACCGGGCACCTGGCTTTCCAGATCGTCGAGCATGTCGCGCGTCGGCGTGTCTTTGTAATCGCAGGACACCTTGCTCTGAAGCAGCGTCCGCGTTTTGGCGGCGGCGGGTGTGTCGTCGGGCTTGTCGGCCGCGCGGAGTCCCAGAGAAAGGCTGCCAACGGACATTAGGGCGATGGAGAGGACAATCAATCGGCGCACAGTCGTTCCTCCGAATAGCGACGGGCGACACAGCGTCATCCTATACCGATTTAGTCCCGCGCGGCAGGAAAATGGTTCCGTCCGCCGCAGGCGGCAAGGCGGCGTTGACACGACGGCGGCCGCCGTTATATTTGGGAAACCAAATTTGATGAACCCAACATCCCGGAGGTTGCGATGGCCCGGCCGGCTGCGAAGGACCTGACGGAACGGGAGCTGGAAGTGATGCACGTTTTCTGGCGCCGCGGCGCGGGGACGGCCGCGGAGGCGCGCGAACGCCTGGCGGCCGCGGGGCTGGACCGGGCGTACACCACCGTCGCCACTCTGGTGCGCATCCTCCACGAAAAGGGCTTTCTGCACCAAATGAACGACGAGCGGCCATTTCGCTATGCTGCGGCGCGGTCGTATGAGGAAGTGTCGGGCCGCCTGCTGAGCGACGTCCTGCGGCGCGTCTTCCACGGCTCGCGCGAACAGCTGCTGGTCCGCCTGGTGGAACAGCGGAAGCTGAGCGCCAAGGAGCGGGCCGTCCTCGAAGAAATCCTGAAGGAGCAGGACCAATGAACGATCTCGGAACGCTCTTGACCTGGTCGGCGCTCCAGACGACGCTGGCGGCGTTCGGGGCCGCGGTCGTGTTTCCATTCGCGGCGCGGCGAGGGCCGGCTGCGGGCGCGGCAGTCGCGGCGGCCGGTCTGGCGGCGTCGGTCGCACTCACGGTTCTCGTCTTTTGCCCGTTGCCGGCATGGTGGGACTGGAACACGCCAATTGCGGCGTCATCGGTTCCGGGCGGCGAGGTGCAACCGCAAGCGGCGCCGTCGCCGCCTGTCGCCGGCGACGCGCCGGCCCCAATGGCGGACGGGCCGTCGTGGCCGATGCATCTCTTGCAGCTGACCCGGACCCGCGCAGGCCGGGCGGCTGCGCCCTTCGCGGACCACGCCCAGAGCGGCTGGGCCGTCGCTGCTTTGCTGTTTTTAATCGGAGCGGCGATGAGCCTGCTGCGATTGCTCGGCGGCCTGTGGGCAGTGTCGGATCTGCGCCGCCGCGGCCGGCCGATCTTCGATGCATCCATTCTGGAATTGCTGAGACAATTGCGAGAGGAAATGGGTCGCCGCCGACCCGTGGAGCTGCGGGAGTCCGCCCTCCTCGGGGCGCCTGCCGCAGCCGGGTGGGTGCGGCCCGTCGTGTTTCTGCCGACGGACTGGCGCGACTGGAGCCGCCCCGAACTCCGCGCCGCCTTGGCTCATGAGCTGGCCCACGTCCGCCGCTCCGACTACTTGCTCGGCGTGCTGGCCCGGCTCGGCGTCGCGCTGCACTTTTATCATCCGCTGCTTTACTGGTTGGCCGGCCGATTGCGGCTGCAGCTAGAGCTGGCCGCCGACGCGCTGGCCGCTCCGGCGGCAGGTGGGCGCGACGCCTACTTGCAAGGATTGGCACGGCTGGCGCTGCGCCTCTGCGATCGTCGTCCGGCGGGTTGGCCGGCCAATCCGCTCTTTTCCAAGGGCATGTTTCTAAGGAGAATTCGGATGCTCAAGACCAGGGATGGTCGTTCGATCGGCCTTGCTTCGGGGTGGGGTCGCGTCTTGATCGGCGCGGCGCTGAGCGTCGTTGTGGTGGGCGTTTCGGCCCTGCGCTGCCCCGCGCAAAAGGCTGCTGATCCGGTTGATGCGAAGGCCGCCGCTCCGACGGCGGCGGCGGAGCCGTTCGATGCTTCGTGTCTGCCCCCCAACGCGATGGGAGTGGTTTTCGTCCGGCCGTCCGAGGTGTTGTCGCGGCCCGCTCTGAAGAAGTACGCGGAGGAGATCGACAAGGGAATTCCAACGGCTTGTAAGGCGTTCGGCCTTTCGGGAGTCTTCGGCTTGCGCGTCGAGGAAATCGCACAGGTTTCGGCAATTGTCACCGTAAAGACAGACAAGAACGCCAAAAAAGGCCAAAGCTCACTCCTCTTTGGCACGCCGGGCATGATCCGCGCGACGAGGGATTTCGACTGGGCCAAGGAGCTGAAGAGCCTGATACCGGGCGTGACGGAGTCCCGGCACGGCGACCACGTGATTTACCATTTCCCGACCGACGGGCCCCTCGCCCCGATGATGGGCGGCGCGAAGGTGTGCTATTACGCCCCGGATTCCCGTACTGTTGTGTTCGACACGGAAGACGGGCTTGTCCAGCGGATCGAGCATCCCAACGCCGACTCTCCCGCTTGGGCCGCGGATTTCCGGCGCATCGAACGGGGGATCGCAGCGCTGGTGCTGGACAACCGCAGTGGCGCCTGGACCCGCGAGTTATCGGCGCGGGACGAGCCGGAGCCGCACATAACCCCATTCCTGAGTCATACGTCGTGGGTCGTGTTCGGCGCCAGCGCGGACGACGGGCTGGCGTGCGACGCCTCGGCCCGCTTTGACAGCGATGAGATAGCCGAAAAGGCGCTGAAGGCTATCGACGGCGGACTGGATGCGGCGCGCGGCGTGCTGGCCACGACCGAGACGTTCCGCGCCGCGCTGGGCGACGGCGACGCTCACCAAGGCCAGAAGGAGGCCGACGACCGGGCGTATGCCTTTTTCAAAGCGCTCCTGCAGGGTTCTGAGCTGAAGCGTGAAGGAGCATCCGTTCGGCTGCACGGCCGGGCGAAGGGCGACCTCAACACGTTCCTCGGCGCCATTCTGGATGG
>DATKHW010000512.1:0-24868 GCA_035546275.1 Gemmataceae bacterium | reverse complement strand
CATCGTGCTGACCAACCGCGTTCATCCCGACGGCAAAGGCAATGTCACCCGGCTGCGGAACCAGATCGCCACGATCGCGGCGTCGGCCCTGGAGCCGTCGCCGCCGGAGGCCAAGCCGACGCTGACCGGCCTGGACGTGCTGGAGCGCGACGGCTTCGCCGCGCTGAAGGGCCGGCATGTCGGTTTGGTGACGAACCATACCGGCGTGGACCGCGACGGCCGCACGGCCATTGACCTGCTTTCCAAGGCGGACGGCGTGACGCTGGTCGCCCTGTTCAGCCCGGAGCACGGCATCCGCGGCGCCGTCGATGAAAAGGTGGACGACTCGAAGGACGAGAAGACCGGGCTGCCGATTTACAGCCTCTACGGCTCGCGGAAGAAGCCGACTGCGGAGACCCTCAAAGGCATCGATATGTTGGTCTACGACATCCAGGATGCGGGATGCCGCTTTTATACTTACGAAAGCACTCTGGGCGGCGTGCTGGAGGCGGCGACCGAGAACAAGATCGCCGTGGTGGTGCTGGACCGGCCGAACCCGCTGGGCGGCGTGGAGGTGGAAGGCCCTGTGCTGGACGCCGGCCGTGAGTCGTTCGTCGGATACCATACGCTGCCGGTGCGGCACGGCCTGACGATCGGCGAATTGGCGCGGCTCTTCAACGCGGAACGGAAAATCGGAGCCGACCTGGAAGTGATCGCAATGGAAAACTGGCGCCGCGGCGAACTCTACGACGCCACGGGTCTGCGCTGGATCAACCCGTCGCCGAACCTGCGATCGCCGCTGGACGCGCTGCTATACTCCGGCGTCGGCCTGTTGGAAACGACGAACGTGAGCGTCGGCCGCGGCACGGATCGGCCGTTCGAGTGGATCGGCGCCCCCTGGATCGACGGGACGAAGCTGGCGGCGGCGCTGGCGAAGGAGGACTTGCCGGGGATGCGTTTCGTCTCCTGCCGGCAGACGCCGACGAGCAGCACATTTAAGGGTCAGGAGTGCGACGGCGTGCAGATTTTGGTGGACGACTGGTCGCGCTTTCGGCCGCTGCGGACTGGCATCGCCATCGCATGCGCGCTGCGGAAGCTGTACCCCGACGAGTGGAAGGCGGACGCCTACGACCGGCTGCTGGCCAACGCGGCGACGCTGGACGCGCTCAAGCGCGGGGCGACGTGGCGGCAGCTGGAAAAGGGGTGGCAGACGGAATTGGTGCGCTTCACGGAGCGGCGGCGGGCGTATTTGCTGTATCCGGATTAGCGGCGATACAGCGAGGGTGTTCAGCGCTCGGCGCCGATTTGATGACCGAGCTGAAAATCTATGTCAGTACCGGCAACCTTTCGGGCATTACCTCGGTATGGGATGCGATTGGAGTTTCCATCCACGCACCCGCAACTTTTCCACAAAGGATGCGACCGATGCTCCAGATCCGTACTGCGATTCGGGCTGCCGGCCTAGCGATCCTGCTGGCGCTGCCTCAATTGGCTCAAGCGGGAGTGTACTACACCGTCCAGGCCAGGTACAGCGACGACCCGCCGACGTGGCAGGGCGAGGGGTCCTACATCATTGTCCCAGGCCAGAAAGATCCCAATCCACTCGATCAGGCGAAAAAGCGGTACCAGGAGGTGCGGGGCGAGCCGAACGTCCTGGAAGTTCGCATCATTCGCGACTCCGATGCATCGGGCTCGACGCCGGAGGTTTTGTGGAGTTCGAGCGGAGGTAAAGTAGCTGAGGCTCCCGAGCCGCCGGCCAAGGGCAACGAGACTGACGCGCCCCCGAAAGGGAAAAAAACGATAATCGTCACGGTGTACAAATTGCAGGGCGGGAAGATGGAGAAGCAGGCCGAGTACGAATTTCGCACCAACACGGAGTATGATAAAGCCAAGGACCACTATACGAAGTACAAAAACATGCCAGGTTGGACGGCGACTTGGAACGCGCCCGGCTGGGATACGCCGAAAATTACTATGCCGGAGATGAAGTGGGTGGATCCCAAGGGTGCATACAACCCGCCGAACGAAACGGCCAAGTCCCCCGAACCAGGCGTTGAAGAGAATAAATCAAAGAATAGTCTTGTTGGAACAACGTGGGTGCGGCGGCCAGGTTACGTTAACGGCGGAGAACTGGTGGAATTCTGCTCCGACGCGAAAGTGAGATTTACGCCTATCGATTGCGCGGTGAAATTGGACAATGGAGGAGGCTCTTCAAGAATCATGACGGAAAGAGCGGAAGAACTCACCTGGACGCAAAAGGATGACGGCTCGTTCGTTATAGGAAGAGCAGGGGTTTGGAAGGGCCGTTACGCAGCTGGCGATAGACGATTAGAGATCATGAAAGGTCCAGACAAGGTAACATACGAGTTGCAGGATGGCAAATAATAGAAGGCAAATCGCCGCGCGATCCTACGCCCCAGCTCGCTGAGTACGGGTGCCGGAATCTGCGACGCGGCGGGAGAAGCGGACGGCCCTTCCTCGAAGGGCGCCTTGCCGGGCCGACGGGATGGGCCCGGCAAGGCGCCTTGCCTGAACGGCCGTCGAATAGCCGCTATTCCAATTACACATCCGGTATCTGCCAATCAATCGCCGTCTCGCCCAGTTCCGCCAGCGCCTCGTTCACCGCCGAAAACGGCTTGCTCCCAAAGAACCTCGCCGCCGACAAAGGCGACGGGTGCGCCGCCGTCAGGATCGGGTTGCGTTCCGCGTCGATCAGCTTCTTTTTCTTCTGCGCGTAGGCCCCCCACAGCATGAATACCACCGGCGGCTCCTTCGCCGCCAGCGCCCGGATGGCGGCGTCGGTGAATTTCTCCCAGCCCTTGTCCTTGTGCGAATTCGGCTCGCCGGCCCGCACCGTCAGCACGGCGTTCAGCAGCATCACGCCCTGTTTGGCCCAGGGAATCAGACAGCCGTTGTTCGGAATCTTGCAGCCGAGATCGTGATGCAATTCCTTGAACATGTTCATCAGCGACGGCGGCGGCTTGACGCCGGGACGCACCGAGAAGCAGAGGCCGTGCGCCTGGCCGGCGCCGTGATAAGGATCCTGGCCCAGCAACAGCACCTTCGCCTCGTCGTAGGGCGTGTACCTGAAGGCGTTGAACACGTCCTCTTCCGGCGGATAGACAATGTGCCGCCGCCGCTCGGCGGATACAAACGCTTGCAGCTCTGTAAAGTAGCCTTTGGCGAATTCATCGTGCAGGACCGCTTGCCAGCTGGGCGGAAGATGCGGTTTCATGGGTGCGTGTCCTCCGCAGAGATTGTAAGCGACGCCGCTCGCCCTTGACAAACCCCTGGCCGCCTTGCACTGTGACCAAATCGAGGTTCCGCTCCGGGAGCGCTGCTTTGGCTACCCCTGTCGTCCTCATCGCCGGCGACGGCATCGGCCCGGAAATCACCGCGGCCATGAAAACCGTGCTGGCCGGCGCCGGCGCCGACGTGGCCTGGGTCGAAGCCTTCGCCGGCCTCACCGCGGCCGAGCGCTTCGGCGACACGCTGCCGGCCGACACCCTCGCCCTCATCCGCCGCTACCGCGTCGCCCTCAAGGGGCCGCTCACCACGCCCGTCGGCAAAGGCTTCCGCTCCATCAACGTCCGTCTTCGCAAGGAGCTGGACCTCTACGCCAGCGTGCGGCCGCTGCGCACCCTGCCCGGCGTCAAGACGCCCTACAGCGACGTCGATCTCGTCGTGGTCCGCGAAAACACCGAAGGCCTTTATTCCGGCCAGGAACACGTCGTCGTCCCCGGCGTCGTCGAGAGCCTGCGCATCATCACGCGCACCGCCGCGGAGCGCATCGTCCGCTACGCCTTCGACCTGGCCCGCAACCTCGGCCGGCGGCGAGTCACCTTTTGTCATAAAGCAGACGTCCTGCCGATGAGCGACGGCCTCTTTCTGTCGGCCGCGCGGACAGTGGCCGACGATTACCCGTTTATCGACTTTGAAGAAATCCATGTCGATACGCTTTGTCTGCAATTAGCGCTCGACCCCACGCCGTACCAGGTGCTGGTGATGGAGAATCTCTTCGGCGACGTGCTGAGCGACCTGTGCGCCGGCCTGACCGGCGGCCTCGGCCTGGCGCCGGGCGCCAACCTGGGGACGCGCTACGCCCTGTTCGAGGCGGTTCACGGCAGCGCCCCGGACCTCGCCGGCAAGGGCCTGGCCAACCCGATAGGCTTGATCCGCTCGGCCGTGCTGATGCTGCACCACATCGGCCAGCGCCACGTCGGCGAACGGGTCGAGGAGTCGGTGATTCGCACCCTCACGGCCGGCAAGGGCCTGACCCGCGACCTCGGCGGCGACGGCGACACCGTCTCGATCACGCGGGAACTGGTCGCAAACCTAAAGTAGGGCGGGCCGAATCTTCGAGACCCACCGTTCACGCTCCCCGGAATGTCGGTGGGCCTCGAAGACTCGGCCCGCCCTGCAAGTCAACGCGATGGAGACATCCATGAACCTCTTCCGCCGCTTCGCCGCCTTCGCCGCCGTCCTGTTCATCCCCGTCTTGCCGCTGCGGGCCGACCCGGACAAGCCGGATGAATCCCGTTACGAGATTCGCAAGGACCACGATCCGAACGGCATCGGCAAGTTCTACATGGGCCGCGAGATCGCCCAGGTGATGGGCCATGAAGCGGCCGGCTGGCTGGACCGGCCGGAGCGCGAGAAAGAAGAGCAGCCGACCAAGCTCATCGAGGTGCTGAAGCTGCAGCCGGGCGACGTCGTGGCCGACGTCGGCGCGGGCAGCGGCTACCTCAGCTTCCGTCTCGCCGCGGCCGTCGGCGACAAGGGCAAGGTGCTGGCCGAAGAAATCCAGCCGGAAATGCTCGACATCATCAAGAAGAAGATGCAGGACAAGAAAATCGACAACATCGACCTGATTCTCGGGACCATCACCGACCCGAAATTGCCGAAAGAAGGCGTCGATCTGATCCTCATGGTGGACGTCTACCACGAGTTCGACCACCCATATGAGATGACCGACGCGATGGTCCAGGCGCTCAAGCCGGGCGGCCGGTTGGTGTTCGTCGAGTATCGGCTGGAAGATCCGGACGTGCCGATTAAATTGGTGCACAAGATGAGCGAAAAACAAGTAGTGAAGGAGATGGGCGGGTTTCCCCTGCGGCATGTGAAAACGATCGACGTGCTGCCGTGGCAGCATATCATCCTCTTCGAGAAGAAGACGGACAAGGACGGGCCGGGGAAGTGACGCCGCTCGGCCCGGTTTGGTAGCATGGGGACGGAGCCTCGCCGGAGGCGTGAGGAGACCGTCCAAGCGACGGGAGTCGTCATGGCCGAAGTCACGCAATGTCCGCAATGTCAGCGCAAGCTGAACGTGCAGGAAGCCCAGCTGGGTCAGACGGTGCAGTGTCCGGTTTGCGGCACATTTTTCACGGCCGCGGCCCTCGGCGTCCAGCGCGGCCCCACGGCCGCGCCCCAGCAGCCGCCTCCTCCGCCGCGCTACGACGAACCGCCGCCGCCCCGGCCGCGCTACGACGAACCGCCGCGCCCCCGCTACGACGACGATTACGACCGCGGCCGGGGTTATTATCCGCCGCGCCGCGGTTACGGCGGCTACTACCGCGACCCCTACGCGGATCCCCTGCCGCATCGCGGCGGCGCTGTGCTGGCGCTGGGTCTGGTGGCCATGCTCCTGTCGTGCATCCCCCTCGCCGGATGGATCATGGGCGGAATCGCCCTGTCGATGGCGAACACGGACATCCCGCGCATGGATCGCGGCTACATGGACCGCGAAGGCCGCGGCCAAACGGTGGCCGGCCAGGTCTGCGCGATCATCGCTGTGATCATCAGCTCCATCTGCGCCATGATCGCATGCGCCGGAATCAACGGCGCCTTTCGCTGAACCGGGCGGCTCACGCCAGAATGTCGGTAACAACCGTCCCCGACACGTCGGTCAATCGGAACTGGCGTCCCTGGTAGAAATACGTCAGCTTCTCGTGATCGATGCCCAAAAGCCGCAGGATCGTGGCGTGCAGGTCGTGGACATGGACCGGGTTGTCCACCGCGTTGTAGCCGAACTCGTCGGTGGCGCCATAGGTGATGCCGCTCTTGATCCCGCCGCCGGCCAGCCACATGGAAAAGCCCTTGATGTGATGGTCGCGGCCAAGCGCCTGCTGGCCCTGCGACATCGGCGTCCGGCCGAACTCCCCGCCCCAGATCAGCAGCGTGTCCTTGAGCATGTCGCGCCGTTTGAGATCCGTGATGAGAGCGTAAGCGGCCTGATCGACCTCCTTCGCCACGATAGGGATGTCGTTCTTGATGTTGCCGTGGTGGTCCCAATCGCGGTGGTACAGCTGGATGAACCGGACGCCGCGCTCCGCCAGCCGCCGGGCCAGGAGACAGTTGGCCGCGAACGAGCCGTCGCCGCCCTTAGTGCCGTACAAATCAAAGGTCTCTTTCGTCTCCTTCGACAGGTCCATGAGCGACGGCACGCTGGTCTGCATCTTGAACGCCATCTCATACTGCGTGATGCGCGTGGCGATTTCCGGATCGCCGACGGCGTCGTTTTCCAGGCGGTTGAGCGCTTCCGTCGCGTCCACCACGTCGCGCTGCCGGCCGGCGTTGACGCCGGGCGGATCGCCGGCGTACAGCACCGGATCGCCCTTGGAGCGGAACTCGACGCCCTGGAAATTGCTCGGCAGAAAACCGCTGTGCCACATGCGCTGGGCGATCGGCTGCTTCTGGCCGGAGGCGCCCGTTGAGGTGAGGACGACGAAGCCGGGCAGGTCGTCGCAGTCGCTGCCGAGGCCGTACCACAGCCACGACCCCATGCTCGGCCGGCCGGAGATGGTCGTGCCGGTGTTCATGAACGTGTGGGCCGGGTCGTGGTTGATCGCTTCGGTGTGCATGGAGCGTAGGATGCACAGGTCGTCGGCGACTTCCGCCAGGCGTGGAAAAATGGTCGAGATTTCCTGCCCGTTTTTTCCGCATTTCTTGAACGGATGCTGCGGGGCGAGACAGTTGAGCTTGGCGCCCTGAAGCTGGGCGATGGGTTGGCCCTTGGTGATCGACTCCGGCATTGGTTGGCCGTTCAGCTCCGCCAGCTTCGGCTTGCAGTCGAAGGTTTCCAGATGCGAGGGCCCGCCGGCCATGTAGAGGTAGATGACGCGCTGGACCTTGGGCGGAAAGTGGCGCGGCTGGACGACGCCCTGGTAGTGCGTCTTGGTAGGTGCGTCGGCGGCGCAGAGCCGGGAGTTGAGCAGCGACGCCAGCGCGACGCCGCCGATGCCGGTCGCGGCGCGGCCGAGGAAAGCGCGGCGGGTTTGCAGCAGGACGTATCGTTGATAGGGGGTCATGATGCGGTCGCCCTCAAAAAAATCTCACGCAAAGACGCAAAGACCCAAAGTACCAGCCATTCTTCCTCCGCGGCTCTTTGCGCCTTTGCGTCTTTGCGTGAGATCTCTCAATTCCGCGTGATCGTCTCGTCCAAATTCAGGATGACGCGCGCCGCCGACGTCCACGCCGCCAGCTCGACGACGTCCAAATCCTTGGGCACAGGATATTGTCCGACGCTCACCGCCTTCTGGGCGGCGTCCTTGTCCGCAGCGTATTCGCGCTGGTGCTTCGCATAAAGCGCCAGAAGCAGATCGCGTTCCTGCGGCTTCACGCCGCGCGACAAGGCGTGCCGGTACGCCCAGTCGAGCCGCTGCTCCGGCGTGCCGCCCTGCCGGACGATATGCTCTGCAAAGACGCGGGCCGCCTCGACGTATGTGGGATCGTCGAGAAGCACCAGCGCCTGCAACGGCGTGCTGGACCGCGTGCGCTCGGCGGTGCATTCCTCGCGCGTCGGGGCGTCGAAGGAGGCGAGGCTCGGTTGCAGGAACGTCCGGCACCAGTAGGTGTAGAGGCCGCGGCGGTATTGGTTCTCGCCCTTGTCGTTGTCCCACTCGCGGACCGGGAAATTCAGATACGACCAGTAGCCCGCCGGCTGGTACGGCTTCACGCTCGGTCCGTTCATTTTGGGAGACAAGAGGCCGCTAATGGCCAGAGCGTTGTCGCGCACCACCTCCGCGTCGAGACGGAAGCGGTTCTGTCGAGCGAGCCAGACGTTGGCCGGGTCGCGCTCGCGCAATTCTTTGCTCGTGGCGGACGATTGCCGGTACGTGTTCGACGTCACGATCAGCTTGACCATGTGCTTTACGTCCCAGCCGCTGTCCATGAACTCCACGGCCAACCAGTCGAGCAATTCCGGGTGAGTCGGCAGCTGACCCTGTGTACCGAAGTCGCCTGGCGAGCGCACGATCCCCTGGCCGTACAGCAGCATCCAGAGACGGTTGACGAAGACGCGGGCCGTCAGCGGGTTGTCGCGCGACGCGATCCAATGCGCCAAATCGAGCCGGGTCGGTCGGCGGTCTTTGATATCCAGATTGGCGAGGAACACGGGGACGGCCGGCTGCACGATTTCACCGCTGTCGTCCAGCCAGTTGCCGCGCGGCAGGATGCGCACCGTCCGCGGCGAAACCGCCGTCGTCACCAGCGTCGTCGGAATCTGGGCCGTCAGCTGCTTCTTCTCCTCGGTCAGCTTCGCGACCTGGGCGCGGGCGTCGGCCAGTTCCGGCGCGACCGTGCGGAAATAGGCCGTCACCGCTTGTTTCTGCTGCGGCGTGCGCTTCTCCGGTTCGATCGCCAGCGCCGCCGTCGCGTCGGCCGGCGCTCCTTTGGGCGGCGTCGCGCGGGCCGTCTTTTCCCATGCCGCCTCCGCCGCTTCCAGTTCCGGCGTCTGCTTTTCCAGCGCCGCCTTGGCCGCCGCAATCTTTTCGTCCAGCTTCCGCATTTCCTCCGCCTGCTCCTTCGACGGGAATGGCGTCTGCTCCTGCCGGCCGACCGGCGCTTCTTTCACGTCCGCGAAAAACGCCTCGAAACTGTAGAAATCCTTGTTCGTAAACGGATCGAATTTATGGCTATGGCACTCGGCGCAGCCCATCGTCGAGGCCAACCAGACCACCGACGCGTTGCGCACCCGGTCGGCGGCGTACTTGGCCGTGTACTCCTTCGGCTGCGCCCCGCCCTCCTCCGTCGTCTGCAAGAGCCGGTTGTATCCCGACGCGATGCGTTGCTCCTCGGTCGGATTGGGCAAGAGGTCGCCCGCCAACTGCTCCATGGTGAAGCGGTCGAACGGCTTGTTCTGGTTGAAAGCGTCGATGACGTAATCGCGGTACATCCAGACGTCGCGGTGATTGTCGCTGTGATAGCCGCCGGTGTCGGCGTAGCGCACTAAATCGAGCCAGTAAGTCGCCATGCGTTCGCCGTAGTGCGGCGAGGCGAGGAGCCGATCCACGGCCTTGTCGTAAGCGTCGGGGCTGGAATCCTTGACGAATGCGCCCACTTCTTCCGGCGTGGGCGGCAAGCCGGTCAAGTCAAAGCTGAGCCGGCGGAGGAGCGTGACGCGGTCGGCTTCCGGCGCCGGCTGATACCCTTCACGCTCCTGGGCGGCGGCGACGAAGGCGTCGATGGGATTGCGGACCCAGCTCTCTCTCGTTCCCCGGCTCCCGTTCGGGAACGACGGCACGGTGGGCCGCACCGGCGGGACGTAGGCCCAGTGTCGCTCGAACTTCGCCCCTTGCTCCACCCAGCGGCGGAGCGTGTCGATCTGTTCCGGCGACAACGGGCCGGTCTTGGCGGTGGGCGGCGGCATGAGGTGATCGGGCACGTCGCCGTGGATGCGCTGGAACAGGACGCTTTCGGCCGCGTCGCCGGGCTTGACGATTTTCTGGAGGGCGTCGGTCTTGATATCGAGGCGGAGATCGCCGCGGCGCTTGTTGGCGTCGGGACCGTGGCAGGCGTAGCACTTGGCCGCGAAGATTGGCCTCACGTCATGGTCGAAATTGACAGGCTTGGCGGCGGGGTCGGCGGCCGAAGCGACCGCGAAACAGAGGAAAGAGGAGAGGAAGGCCGTGGAAATCGTTCGTGGCATGGCCGGCGTTCTCACAAGCGGTAGGGGCTGCGGCGGGGTGGGCGCAGGAGCATGGGCGTCGGTGGGTCCCTTTCCCTTGAAAGTAGCGGGCCGGCCGGCCGATCGCAACCGATTTTTTCCAATTCCGCTGCCTCCAGAGAGGGGCTCTGGAGCGCGCAAGGACGGCGGCAGCGCCGATTCCATGGTCAAGAACGCACCGGCGATCCTGCTTGCGGCGGCCCTGGCGTTTTCCAAAAAATCAAAAAAATCGCGCGCAAGCTCCGTCGATGGCAGCGTTCCGCAAGTGAATCGGCCAGGCGGAAATGTCAGGAATATCCTGATGGAAATTGCCGTAGCTGATTCCTTCATCCCTCCCCAAGAGGGAACTTCCTCCTATTGGCACCAACTCTTCCCCACAGAAGACGCCCGGCGGCGGTCGCCGGGCGTTCTTCTTTTTTTCCCTTCGTTAAGCCTGCGCTGGAAAGCTCTTCTCCAGGCCAGTCTGCGGCCGGTCGCCTCGTTTTGTTGCAATCCCTGGGCAGCGGCCGTAAGATGGAACAGGCTCATCGGCTGCACCGTCGCGCTCCGTCCTCGGCGGAACAGGTCATGAACAACAAATCCGGGCTGCTGCTGGCGGGCGTTTGCTGCTTGGCCTTCGCTTCCGCTGCCAAGGCTCAGGTAGCCGGACGCATTCCGGTCGGCACGGATGCCGGCGCCCATCCATCGCATTTGCCGCTCAACATCGACGCCGGCGACCTGGAAGGGGCGGAAGCCCAGCTCGCCCGGCGGCTCCAGCATGCGCAAGAGCTTCAGCAGCTCCAGGACATCGTCAAGCCGCTGCTTCAGGATCCTCAATTCGAGCAGATGGTGCACGATCAATTCAAGGATTTGCCGCCGGACGAAATCGCCAAACTGAAAGAAACGATTCGCAACAATCCACAGCTCCTCGACGACCCCAAGCTGCGCGAGGCGCTCAAGGAGGTGAACGACCTCAAGAACAAGAGCGCGATCAAGGACCTGCCGCAGAAGGTACAGGCGGATATGGCGCAGTGGGCCAAGGACGTTCTCGACAAGCAAAAACCGCCGGACTCCGGTTCGGGCGATCCCATGAACAGCGGTTCCACCATCGCGATGCCGCCGACGGCGATGCCGCTGACGCCGCCGATGGGCCACGATCAGCCGGCGCTGCCGCCGCCGGAACCCAAGCTAGGCGGCTGGCAGCGCGACCTGCTGCATGGGCTGAGCGGCCTGGCCAAGGACGTCAACGGCACTCCGGAAGGAGAAGCTTTCCGCACCGAAGCACTGCGCGACCTGGCCCGGCTGGAATCCAATTCATCCGGCCCGTCAGGCGGCTTGACCGATTTTCTGAAAGGCGTCCTCAGTCCGAACCAGGCGAGCTGGCTGTCGCAGCGCTGGAAATCTTCGCCTGACGTCGGCCTCAGCGGCTGGAACACCGGCGGAGCCGCATCCACCTGGCCGTCCGCCGGCGGGTCAGTCGACGGCCCGATGGACGGGATCTTGTGGATCGCGGCGCTGGCGCTGCTGATCGCCGCTGGATGGACGGCCGTCGCCGCGGCGCGGCGGCGGGCCGGACGCAAGGGCGCCAGGCCGTGGTCGGCGGGGCCGTGGCCGGTCCGGCCGTCCCAGGTGTCCACGCGCGGGGACCTCATTCGCGCCTTTGAACATCTGGCCTATCTGCTGCTGGGCCCCAGCGCTCGCAGTCTCAACCATCTCGACGTGGCCGCCCGGCTGAGCCGTTCCGGCGCCGCGGACCGCCTGGCCCATCTGTATGAGCAGGCGCGCTACGCCCCGCCGGACGAGGCGCTGCCGGACCAGGAGCTGACGGCCGCGCGCGGCGACCTTGCGGCCCTGGCGGGAGCGGCCGCATGAGACGCTTCGGATGGCGCCTGCCGCCGGCGGCGGTCGGCCTGCTGCTGCTCGCCGCCGCGTCCGCGCCGGCCCAGCAACCGCCGAACACAGCGCCGAGCTTTGAGTTTCTCAAGGGAACCCAGGCGTTTCGACGCATCCTTTACGACTCCCGCAAGGAGCTTTTCGGTAGTGATTTTAAGGGACTGCGGACCCTTCAGGAACTGGACGATCCGCAGCATACGCTGCTCATCGTTTTCGGCGACCTCGGCGAGGCAAATTGGCTGCAACAAATGCCCATTGGGCTGGCGCAATTCGTGCAGAACGGCGGCGCCTTGTTCCTGGCGACCGATAAGCCGCTCGGTCCGGCCGAAGCGGCCGTTCTGCAGCTGACCGGATTCCGAGTGTCCGGCGACTCGATGGTCTGCACCGACGGCGGGAGCTGCTACCGAGGCATGGAACACTTTCCGTGGTTGAAACTCCCCAACGGAGGCGACCGGACGCTGTTCCACGGTCTCGTCGTGGACGACAAGGGCATTTCCCGTGTGGCGACCAACGCGCCTTCCTTTCTGCAGCCGGACAATCCGTTCGCGCCCCGTCGTACGCCGCGGTTGGGGTTTCTGCCCGCGCAGTGCCGCCCCGAAGGCGCCGGGATCGCTTCGCCCGATCCGCTTCCCTTTGGCGTCGGCGGCGACGTCGGCGGCCAGGGCGGCCGCATCCTCCTCCTGGCCGATCACAGCATATTCATCAATGAAATGATTATGCAAACGGACAACGACAACCTCAACTTCTCCTATAATTGTCTGAAATGGGCGGCGGGCGGACCGCAGCGCTCCAAAGTTCTTTTCATCGAGGACGGGCGTATCAATGCTACATTCGACGTGCCGCTGCGCGAAATGCCCGACGAGCTGGCCCAGCGCTTGCTGGATTTCCTGGGCGCGTTTCTGGAACGGAAGGCCCGCGACTTGGGACCGGCCTTGGAGCAGAAGGCGCGGTTGTTCGATTCGGAGCTGGCGCAATGGTGCTATGACAACGGCACGTCGCCCTATTGCTTGCTGCTCATTTTCGCGGCCGTGTGGTTCGTCGTGTATGGATGCTGGAAGGTTGGCTGGAAGGCGCGCTATCGGACGGACCTGCAGGGGCCGCTCCTGGCCATGGCCCTGTATCGCGTGGCGCCGACCGAGACGGTCGCCGAGCAGCGGCGGTTGGCGCAAATCCGCGGCGACAATGTTTGGGAGCAGGCGCGCGACACGGCCCGGCAGTGGTTGGAGCAGACCGGCGCCACGGGGGGATCGACGCCGCCGTCCGTCGTGATTCGCGGCGGCTGGTTGCAGCGATGGCGGTTGGCCGGCCGCGTCCGGCGCATGTGGCGGCTGGCGTTCGGCCCGCCGGTGCGCGTGCGGCTGAGCCAATTGCCGCGGCTCGCGCGCGAGGCGAAAGAGTTGCAAGCGGCTTTTGCGGACGGCACGATACAATTCAAGTAAGACTTCATCCTCGCTCCCAGGCTCTGCCTCGGCAGGCAGAGCCTGCTGGGCAGCGCGTCCCCAGGCGGAGCCTGGGAACGCGAGCTTAGGGCCCTATGTCATGCAGCAATCTCCGTCCGCCAGCGTGAACCATGCTCCGACCGCGTCCGACGGCGTCCATCTGCGCGAGCTGGCGCAGCAGATCCAGGTCCTGCGCGACCGCGTCCTCGCCGAGGTCGCCCAGGTCGTCGTCGGCATGGAAGACGTGACGCTTCAATTCCTCATTGCGCTGTTCGCCGGCGGACACGTCCTGTTGGAGGGCGTGCCCGGCGTCGCCAAGACGACGCTGTCCAAGGTCTTCGCACGCGTCCTCGGCATTCAGTACCAACGCCTGCAATTCACGCCGGACCTGCTGCCGTCGGACGTCACGGGAACCTACATTTTCGACCGAAAACAGAATGAGTTCTCTCTGCGTCGCGGCCCGATTTTTTGTCAGGTGCTGCTGGCCGACGAGGTGAACCGGGCGCCGGCCAAGACGCAATCGGCCCTGCTCGAAGCGATGCAAGAAAATCAGGTCACGATCGAGGGCACGACGCTGCTGCTGCCGCGGCCGTTCATGGTGCTGGCCACGCAGAACCCCGTCGAGCAGGAAGGCGTCTACCGCTTGCCCGAGGCGCAGCTCGACCGCTTCCTGCTGCGCGTCGAAATGGGCTACCCCGGCCGACAAGGCGAAGTGGCCATGCTGCACTTGCACAGCCACCCGACGCGCGAGGTTCGTCCGCTGTTCAGCGCCGACCAAATCCTGGAGCTTCAGGACCGCGTGAATCAGATTTACGGCGAAGAGGGGTTGATGGAGTACATCGTCGAGTTGGCCGAGGCCAGTCGGACGCACTCCGACGTGATGCTGGGGGCCAGCCCGCGGGCGTCGCTGTGTCTGCTGAAATGCGCCCGCGCCCGCGCCTTGCTCGACGGCCGGCACTACTTCACCCACGAGGACGTGCAGGCCGTCGCAGTCGGCGTGCTCGGCCACCGGCTCATCATCCGACCGGAGGCGGAAGTCGAAGGCAAGCGCGCCGCCGACGTGGTGCGCGACCTGATCGCATCGGCGCCGGTGCTGACAAGTCGATAGCGCCCACTGTCCGTTGCCTCCTCGTTCCCACGCTCCGCGTGGGAACGCACGCTGCGACGCTCTGCGTCGCGTCCGTGCGATGAACGGGACGCAGAGCATCCCTCACGGCGTTCCCACGCAGAACGTGGGAACGAGGAACAATATGCTCACCCCTCGCGCCTGGTGGTTTCTTTGCGTCTGTCTGCTGGTTCTGCTCCTCGGCCTGTGGATCGGCTCGCCGGCGCTGACGCTCACGCCCCTGACGCTGCTTCTCTGGTTCGGCGGCGAGTGGTTCGTGTTCGCCGTCCGCACGCCGCTTGCCGTGCGACGCCTCCGGGTGGTGCGCCAGGTGCGCGACGAGCGCGGGCCGGTCGCTGTGCTCTGGGCCGGGCGGACCTTCGAGGTCGTCGTGCGCCTCAAAGGAGACGGGTTGCTGCGCCTGCCGTATGCAGCCATTGCCGATCGACCGCCGTTCGCCGTCTCCTGCGTCGGCGAGCCGCCGGGCGCGGACGGCCCCGTCGGCCGCGGCGATGTGCTGGAGCTGCGCTTTTCCATCCGCTGCCGCGGACCGGGGCTGGCTCGGTTTGAAGGACTGCGCGTCCAAATAGCGGATTTTCAAGGGTTCTTTTATCATGTGGCGTTCGTGCGCGCGGTCGTGTTCTACCGTGTTCTGCCGGTGCTGATCGAAGGCGGAACGCCGACGCCGGTCCTGAAGCGCGACAATCAGCTGCCGCCGCCCGGCGTCCACCGGCTGCGACGGGCCGGCTCCGCCAGCGAGCTGCTCGACCTCCGCGATTACCTGCCCGGCGATCCACCCAAGACCATCGCTTGGAAAGTCTCCGCCCGCCGCGATCGGCTCATCACCAAGGATTACGAAAGCGAGGCGCCGGTCCGCTGCACGCTCTTCGTGGACGCCTCCCATTCGGTCCGCGTGCCGTCCATCCACGGCAAGGCGCTCGGCCGGCTCGTCGAAATCGCCGGCGCCGTTTTGCAGGCCAACGCCGACGTACGCGATCTCACGGGGTTGTGCCTCTTCGACGACCATGAGGCGAAGGCGATTCGCCCCGATCGCAGCCCCGCCCACGTCACGCAGGTGCTGCAGGCCCTTGCCGACGCCGCCGCGCTCGCTCCAGCCTCGGCCGACGCCGATCCGGACCATCTCATCCCGCTCGCCTATGCCTTCGCGCGCGAAGTCTACCCACACCTGATGCGGCCGGCCGTCAACGACCTTCCGTTCTGGCAGGAATGGTTCGATTCCTTCCCCCGATACACGCGGCGCAAGGCCTCTTTTATCCAGTATTTGTTCCGCCGTAAGCGCGACTTCTACTACCGCTTCAGTTGGATCATTCCGACGCTTCTGCTCGCAGCGGACGTCGCGCTGCTGGCCGTCCATTTGTTCGTGTACCGTATGCCGCCGCTGCTGCTGGTCTTCTTGTGGCTCGGCTCGGCCGCGCTGTCGCTGCTGTCATTCTTCGGCGGTCAGGCCCTCTTCGTGCTGACGCTGATGCTTTCGGATCATCACCGCCGACTCGCCCGCCGCCGCAAGCAGCTCGCCGCTCTGTTTTCGATGCACTACGGCCTGGGGCCAGGCGGTTTGTCGGCCCTGCTGGAGGACGACGACGCCTTCGCTTTGCTGGCTCAGCGCTTCCTCGGCGAGCACCACGTTCCTTACACCCTGCCGCTGTACGACCGCGACGGCCGGTATCTGTTCGCTTCGCCCGGCAAGGTCGGCGTCCTGGCCGCGGCGCTGCTGCGGGCCGTCGGCCGGGGGCGCGACAACGAGCTGTTCGTGCTGCTGGCCGATCTGCTGGAACTCGACGACGCCCTCGATCCGCTGCTGCGGGCGGTGCGCGTCGCCGTGGGAAGGCATCATCAGGTGGTGCTTGTGGTCCCGTGGCCGTCGGGGATGCGGCTGCCCGAAGACGAGCCGAGCGATGCGGAGGCGATGTCGGAGAAACTGCCTGTCATCCTCGGCCGAGCGACGACGCGGCGCTTCCATTGCGCTTACCGTCGGCTGCGCCAGAGCTTCGCGCGCCTCGGCGTGCCGGTGGTTTGCGCGGCCAGCGACGAGCCGGTTCCGTTGATTCTCCAACGCATCAATCGGCTGCGCAACGTGGGGAGAAGACGATGAAGACCAACGACGAAACCCCGGCGCCGGCCGATTCGCAATCCGGCGTGCGCGCCTGCACGATCCTCTGCCTGACGGGATTGATGGGCATGGTCCTCGCCCTCTTGGAGAATGATCGCGACCTGTTATGGATTTTATTCGTCGCCGGGGTCGGCGCCGTCGGCGTGGTCGCCCGATGGCGCGTCGGCCCGGTCCTCGTGCTGCTGGGGCTGGCGCTGCTGGAGGTCGTCAACCGGACGCCGCACTGGGGACGTATGCGCTATCTGCTCTCCCAGGAATCGCTGTTTCTGGACGCCGTACTGGCGGCGTCGATGCTGACGTATGCGGCGGGGCATTACCGTCTGCTTTCGCTGACTCACTCAGGCTTCCCCGTCGATGCGCGGCGCCGTCCGCCGCCTGCTGGGGGCGGCAAGGCGCCGGCGCCGCGTGGACAACGGCGGTCGGCGGACCTGCCCGGTCCCTGGGAGCTGCCGACGCTGGCGATAGCGGCTTGTGTATGGGGAGTGGGCGTCAGTCTGCTGTGGGTCGCGCTGTCGGCGGTGGATCCGCCGCTCTCCATGTCGCATGGGCTGTGGCGCGGGCTGCTGCTCATTCTCCTGATTGGACTGACTGCGTCCGTGCTGGGAGGGGCGGCCGTCTACTTGAACTGGGTCACGGCCCGACCGGAGGAGCATTTGCTGTATTTGCACGATGCGGCCTGGCGCGAGACGCGCCGCGAACAGAACCGCATCAACCGTTTCCTCGCGTGGGCGCGGCTGCGCCGGCAGCGGCGCAAGGAGCAATCATGATATTCTGGGTGCGAGAAATCGCCGGATGGGCGCTAATCCTGCTCGGCCTGGCGGCTTTTTGGGCGGTCGTCGATATGGGGCGGAAATACGAGTACGAAGACCTACCCCAGCTGGCGATTCCGATCGCCGCGACGACCGTCATCGGCATCTTCCTGTTCCGCGGCGGCATTCATCTGCTCAAGGTCGCGGTGGCCGCTCGGATGTGCCGCGAGGTCCAGGGACGGTTGTACCCCGACGCGCGCGTCGGCTCGCCGCCGCTGCCGGCGGCGCGGACGCCGGGCCGGGCGGGATGGCGATCGTGACGGCCTGCGGATCAATGCGGCAAATAGGGCCAGAGTCCAATCGCCATCAGCGTGACGCCGACCCAGTTGGTGACGGCGTCGATGGCGCCGATGACGACCGAGGCGAGGAGCGGACCTTGCGCCGTGAAGGTCGGTTCGCCGCGGACCTTGCGAGCCGCCAGGGCGCCGAGGATCACCGCGACGGGGCCGCACACGAGGCCGGCGATGGGAATCAGGCCGATGAGGCTAAGGCGATACGCCCGCAGCGCCGGTCGGTTGCTCGGCACGTTGGGCGAGCCGGCCGCCTCGCCGTCTTCGATGACGCGACGCCGCGGCGGCCGACGCGGGAGCGCGGCGTTGCAGGCCGTGCAGTTGACGGCGTCACGGGGATTCTCGGCTTGGCAGGCGGGGCAACGCATGGCATTCCCAGAGTCAGGGACGGGCAGGAACAATCTCTTTCGGTTCTTTAGAAAATCGCTTCGCGGCGTTCAAGCGCCGGCTGGACCTAATCAAATTCGCCGGCGTCCACGGCGGCCCCGAACGGCCACTGCCGCGTTCGCCATGTCCACAGCAGGAAGACAAGGACGCCCAACAGAAACGTCGCCAGGCCGAAGGCGATGAATACGGGACCAGCCGCCCAATACAGGAACAGCCAGCCCGCCAGCGCCATGGCGCACGGCAGCGGATACAGGTAAATCCGGAAGGGCCGCGGCCGATCCGGTTGCAGCCGCCGCAGCAAGACCAGGCCGCCGATCTGTCCGATGAACTGTTCGAGAATGCGCGTGGCGAACAGGGCGAGGATCACATTGCCGAGATCGAAAAAGCTCCAGAAAAGCGTCAGGGCGCCGACCAGCAACAGCCCCACGTGCGGTATCTGGTGTCGGCCGTGGACACGGCTGAAGATGGAGAAAAAGTGGCGGTGCCGAGCGGCGGCGTAGGGGATGCGCGAATAGCCCATCATTCCAGCAAAAAGCGATCCGAAACAACTCCAGATCAGGAAGACGGCGACGAGCACGGCCGCCCAGTCGCCATGGATCTGCTGCATGAACTCCGCCGACAGACTGTAGTCATCGGGAACAGGTTGCGGTACAGCCCGCCAGGAGACGACGCCTAAGAGGGCCAGGTGGACGCCGACGAACAGCACGCAAACCAGCAGGGCGCTGAGCAGGATGGAGCGCGGTATGGTCCGGCCGGGGTCGCGCACCTCGCCGCCGATGTAGCAGACGTGGTAATAGCCGAAGTAGCAGTACATCGCCAAAATCATCGCTTTGCCGAGGTTTGCCGTAAAGTCGCTCGGCCAATGCGCCGCGTCGCCGGAGAAGTCAAACGCAACCCGCGGGTCGAAGTGCAGCGCCCCTTCGATGAGAATCCAGGCGAGCACCGCCAGAACGCCGACCCATACCGTCACCGTCAGCCAGCGCAGGCTTTTCATGCGCCGGTAGAGCAGCAGGATGGTCGCAACGCCGACGCCGAAGGCGAGGAGCTTGGCCGGGCTGACGCTCATGGCCACGCCGCCTCCGATGCCGAACGGGAGCGTCCAAGTCCAGAAATTCCACGTCCAGTAGTTGCTGAAAGCCTTGTAGGCGGGGTGCAGCGCGTTCGAGAACACGGCCAGGAGGATGAGGCCGGAAGCCAACTCCAGCGGGCCGCTGATGAGGAACTGCCAGTTGAAGAGGAACGCCATGAACCGGCCCCAGCGCCGCCGGCCGTAGGTTTCAAGCAGATACAGATAGGAACCGCCGGCGCCGGGAAAGGCCGCGCCCAACTCCGCCCAGATGAGGCCGTCCACCAGCATGAGGCCGCCCGCGCCGATCCAACCCAGCAGGGCATACGGCCCCGGCAGGCATCCGAGCATGAGCGGGATCGTGCCGAATACGCCGGCGCCGACGATCATGCTTACGTTCAGCGCCGTCGCGTGCAGCATGCCGAAGTGCCGTTGCAGGGCTGGGCCGTGAGGATCGACAGGAGCTTGACCCATGCGTGCGTCTCATGAGGCGGGCGGTATGATCATAAGGGAAGAAGACGGCGGCGCCACGCTTTTTTCCCTTGCATCGCAGCGGGCGGCGTCGCACCATAGGTGCTGTCGCAGCCTCGCCGCAGTTCCGGGCGCTGACGCGACCCGGCTCGCCATATGTAATTCCTCCCGCGAAAGGGCGACATGTCTCGTTTTCTTTTCGGTTTCATCGTTTTCATCGGCGCGACCGCGGCTGCAGCGGCCGCCGAGCCGTTCGCCATCGACCTAGAAGTTCGCTCCGGCAAGGCCAGTCAGACGGCTCACGCCCAGTCGGCCGTCCCGGACGCCGAGCTTCCCAAGCGACCCGTGCTGGAAATCAAAGCCGGCGATCGCGTCACCGTGAAGTGGAAAATGACCACGACCGACCCCACGACCAAGATCGAAAACGTCACCGTCCATTTCTTCGCCGTCAAGGAGGAAATGGCCGGCCAGAAGGCCGTCCCCAAGCTGACGCAGGGCGTCACCGCCGAATCGGCCTGCACGCTGGACTTCGGTCCCAAGGAAAGGAACGAGGCCGAGCTGACCTTCACCCTCGAGGCGCCGGGCAGCTATCTCTTTCGCGTCGAAACCCTTGGCGCTTCAGCCGTGGCGGTCGATCACGAGGATTTCGCCGCGATCGACGTCATTGCCCACTGATCGGTACATGCTCTGTAAAGGATCTGCCATGAAGTCATTTTGCTGGTTCGCTTGCGCGGCCTTGTTCTGGTTGCCGCTGACGGCTCGCGCCGAACACGCCCGCATCGACCTGCAGCTCATTCACATCGACCCCGTCACCGGCGCGGACGGCGATGCGGTCGGCGCGACGGCGGACACGGAGCCGCCGGCCGGCGGCTTCAACGAACGGCCCGTGGCCAAGGTACAGGCCGGCGAGCCGCTTGTTCTGCAATTCGTGCTGACCAACAAGTACCCGCACGGCGTCCTGAAAGACGTGACGGTTCGCTATTACGTCGTCCGCGAAGACAAGCTCGGTCAAAAGTCCCTGCCCGATCTGAGCAAGGCGACGGTGACGGAGGGGAAATTCACGCAGAATTTCAAACCGGACTGCCGCGTCGGCTCGCGCGTGGCGTTCAAAATCACAGAACCTGGATTCTACCTGCTGCGCGTCGAGACCCTCAACACCGACAGCGACCACGAGCATTTCTCGGCCATCGATATCCAGGTCGAGAAGGCGCCATGACGACGCCGCGGCTCATGGCGGAAGCTCGACGTTCTGGATCGGATATTCCGCCTTTACGCCGAGGCCGCTCATCCGCCAGCCGTGCAGCGCGTCGTAATCGAAGTTTGCATCGCAATGCACCGTGACCGCTTCCAGGCCGCCGCCGAAATTGCCGGCGACCTTGGCTCGAAACTCGGCCGTCGCCAGGTTCTTCTCGCGCGAAATCTCGCCTGTGCGGAATTCAATAATTTTCACATCCGTGATACCCGAATTCTGCAACTGCTGCTGCGCCAGATCGCGCAGCCACTTCTTATCGCCGGCGGAGTTGCGGAACTGATCGGAGACGTTGTCGAAGACGGCGTCGAGATTGGCCGGCGCCTTGAAGCCGGCCGCCATGGCGTTGACCTTGCGCTCGATCTGCTCGGAATCAGTTTCGACGGCGTAGTCGAGGAGGCAGTACAGCCCGGCCAGAGCGGCGGCGACGGCGGTCCCGATGAGCCAGCGCCGACGGCGCCGCCGCACGGCGACGACCACGAACAGCACCGCTGCCGCCGCCAGGAGGATGTAGACGGCGGGATGGCGATGGCCTTCAAAGAGCCAATCAAACATGGCACGGTTCAGCGTTGATCGGGTCGCGGAGATGCGGGTTAAGCCGGCCTGCCTGTCGTCAGCGGCTCAGGTCCCATAGTTTCACGGTCTGGTCGGCGCTGCCCGTCGCCAGGCGGGCGCCGTCGGGCGAGAGGGCCAGCGCCGTGACGGCGCCCTTGTGGCCGGTTTCGATCGTGCGCAGCTTGCCGGTGCGGCTGTCCCAAATGTTCACGACGCCGGCCGGGACCGCCGGCCCGAATCCCGCGGGGAAGTTCGATTCACCCATGGCCGACGCCGCACGCAAGTCGCCGTTGGCGTCGGCCGCCAGGGCGAACACCGTCCCCTGCGGAATCTTGACCCTATCGCGCAGCGAAAACTGCCCTGGCCCCGGACCCACTTCCCAGGTCATGACGGACGCGGTCGGCTCCAGCGACGCGCCCAGCCCGTCGCTGTCCACGCGGACCAGGAGCTTGCCGCCGGCCGCGTAGGCCGTCACGCCGCGCACTTCCGAATGGCTCAGGCCGAACGGCTGCTTGTTGCCTTGCAGATAAAGCGGCTCGTCCATCGCATCCAGCTGCCACACGCGCACGCCTTCGCCCATCTCGTGACAGCCGGCCGCCGCCGTCATGCCGTCTGGCGAAAAGGTCACGGAGTAAATATAGCTGGGAAAGGACTTTTGCCAGCTGAACGTCAGCGGCTCGCCGCCCTTGTCGAGGTCCCAGACGCGCAAGGGGCCGCCGCCGGCGGCCAGCCGCTTGCCGTCGGGAGAAAAGGCCAGGCAATGCACCTCCGTCAGGAACGGCGTGCCGATCTTGTTCTTCGAGCTAAGCGTGCGCGGATCGGCCCCCGCCGTCAGGTCCCAGAGCTTGACGGCGCCGTCGGAGCCGACGGCGCCCCCGGCCGTGGCCAATCGGTCGCCGCCGGGCGAAAACGCCAGCGCCCCAAGCGCATCGCTATGCCGCAGCGGCTGCCCCTGCGTTTCGCCGGTGACGCCGTCCCACAACCGCGCGCTGTTGTCGTCGCCGCCCGAGGCCAGCCGCCGGCCGTCGGACGAGAAGGTGAGGCACCGAATTGTGCCGGTATGCCCCTTGAGGTCGGCGATCAGTCGGGCGGGGTTGTCGTCCGCCGCTGGGTTCGCAGGTCCCTTGAGGCGATCCGGCGGCAGGATCGGGTGCTGGGGAGGCGAAGGCGGGGCGCCACGGCCGTTGTCCGTGAGGCCGGACGGCTTTGGACCTGGGCCGGGCGGCCCCTCGGTCCGCTCCGGTGAATTCGGGCGCGAAGCGGATGAAAAATAGAGGTAGACGCCGACGCCGCTCACAGCGGCGACAAGGATCGTCAAGCCCAGGGCGGCCAGCAGGACGCCTCGCTTCCTTGGCGGTCGCATCGCGGCGCCGACCGGAGCAGGGACGGATGCCCGAACGGATGCGGCCGTCCGATCGGCCGTGACCGTGTCCGCCCCGCGGGCCGTCGGGCGTCTGGACGACGATGGGGCGGCGCCCGGCACGGCGAACGGCGCCAGGGCGACGGCGGCCTGCTGCGGCGTCTGGTAACGGTCCTGCGGCCGCCGGGCCATCATGCGGCGCACGACCGCCGCCAGCCCCGGCGCTACGTCGGAACAGAGACGCTCGATCGGCGTCGGCTGGTCCTGCTGGTGCCGGATGAGCTTCGCCGCGAGGGAACCGCCCGGATACGGCGGCTGTCCGGCCAGGAGGTGGTAAAGGGTGCAACCGAGACTGTAAATATCGGCCCGAATGTCGGCGGCATGCGAATCGACGGCCTGCTCCGGCGCCATGTAATCCGCTGTGCCCATCATCGAGCCGATGCGGGTCAGCCCCGAGGTCGTTTCGCCCGATTCCAGCGGTTTCCGCAGGCGGGCCAGACCCAGGTCGAGCAGCTTCACCACGCCGCCGGGCGACGTCACGATCAGGTTGGAGGGTTTGACGTCGCGGTGAACCAGGCCGCGCTCATGGGCGTGTTGCAGACCCTGCGCCGCTTGCCAGACGTAGGCGCAGGCGATGGCGGCGGGCAGCCGGCCGTGGTGGGCGAGAAGACGGGCCAGGTCGTGCCCTTCCACATACTCCATAGCCAAATAGCAGCCGTCGCCGACCTCGCCGGCGTCGTGCGCCCCGACGACGTTGGGATGAGCCAGCCGAGCGACCGCCTCCATTTCACGCCGAAAACGGCCGACCAGCTCCGGCCGGTTGGCGTGATCGGGGTGGACCACTTTCAGCGCTGCCAGACGATTCAGGTGGATCTGCCGCGCCTTGTAAACCTCGCCCATGCCGCCCTGGCCGAGCCGATCCAGCAGGACATACGGCCCCAGGATCAATCCCTGGCCGCGACCGTGCAGGACTTCATCCGCCTGGTAGGCGGTGAGCCAACCGCGGCGGATCAGCTCTTTTGCCAAGGCGTCGGCGTGCGGCGCCGTGCCGCCGAGGGGGCGGACCTGCCGGAGCTGGGCAGCGCTGAGGAGCCGGAGCTTCTGCAGATCATCCAGAAATGCGATCGGCGAGGCGTCGGCGGCCATGTCGGGGTCCAGAACAAAGCCTGCAAGGATGTTACGCTCTTGCCGCCGCCATTTTATCGCCGGCTGCAAGCGTTATCCAGCGCCAAATAGCCGCGCCGGCGGACGGACGCCGCGCCGTCCCAGCGCGACGGCGCCCCTCCAAGGGACGCGGTCGCCAGCGGACACGGGAGCGATGCCGGCGCGAAACTATATTCCTTGTCCTTCACCTTCTTGTCGGCGACGAGGATCTTCGCGCAGCCCTGGTTTGCAGAACAGGAAAGTGCGGTCGGCGTCCGTTCCTTTTTTCAGAGTTTTCCAAGGCCGTAAGGCCGACACGCAGCGCGACGGGGGTGTGTCGGCCTTGCCCTCAAGGACGCTCGCCGGCTTCGTCGGGCGCCGCCGATTTGCCGCCGCATGGACTCCGCTTTCCTAGCCGCGCGACTGGCGCGGGGCGATCGGCGTTGCGCCAGGCTTCACGGCTCCCCCTCCATCCCCTGTCCGTCAGACCGTCAGGCCGACACGCTGCGCGCCGCGGGTGTGGCGGCCTGACGCTCATCGACGCCGCTGGGCTTCGGCGGGCGCTGCCATTTTGCCGACCACTTTGGTGCGGTTTTCAGCGCCGCGGGACGCGCCCGCAGGGCCGGATTATACCATAGCGAAGGGGCATCTGGGCACTCGGATTTGGGCGCCGGCGGCGGAATGCGGCGCGGGCGGCGATGGCGCCGGAGAGGACGCCTGCGGCGGCGTTGACGGCGCGGCCGGCGGCGCTGGGGATCATGGCTTGCCAGGGCGCTTGTCGGCAAACAGGAGCCATTTCATATTAAATGTATAAAAAGGAACCGACGCCGCTTTCTTCCGGGACGGCGCCCATCGAACGGGAGCGGCGGGTCATTTGTCCTTGTCCTTGTTGGTCTTGTCGGGCAGCTTGATCTGCTTTTGATCGACGAGGAAATGAGCATACCCCAGGACCGTCTTGAGGGGTTCAGGAGCTTTCAGCTCGGCCGCGTTGACCGGCGGTTTGATTGCGTCCGCATCGAACTCGATGGGCGTGAGCTTTTCGGCCGGCTCGAAGTAAAACGGCTTGGCC
>DATKHW010000511.1:0-7162 GCA_035546275.1 Gemmataceae bacterium | reverse complement strand
ACCTAGCCGACCAGTACGGCTTCTTTATGCTGGGCCGCCTGCGCCAGCCAGACGAGGAAAGCCTTCTGTTGGCGCGGCGCTTGGCCGAGCATCCGTCCTGTTTCGGATGGCTGTTGGAACCGCCGTTTGAGCGCTGGCAGGGCGAGCCGATGCGCCGGCTGCGCGAAGCGGGCGCCCAGCTTGGTATGGAGTTCGCCGAGCCGCCGCTGGCGGACCCGCCTCCGCTAGGGACTGGTTTTGTCGCCTGTCCGGTCGAAGCCGCCGCTTACGGTCGCATACTCGGCCTCCCGCTGCTGATTATTGGCGATGGATCGGATGCGCCCGACGTCTTCGGCCGCCTGGATTGACGCGGCCCGTCGAATCGAAACAGCCTCTACATTCCGAACGTCGCCCCGTATCAATCTGCTCATCCGTCGCCGTTTTCCCTGGCGGCAAGGTTTCGCTCGCCTGGTATGATGGTTGGTTGACGCGCCCCAAGGTGCATCCGAGGACCAATCCATGTCGTCCGCGCGGCGCGGCGTCCTGTTCGGGCTGTTCCTGCTCGCGGTCCCCGCCTTCGGCGAGGGAGAAGGAGCGCCGCCCGGCCCGGATGCGCCGCCGGTCATGCCGCCGGCCGATGCGAAGGTCGATCCCGCTTTGTCGGGAAACGATCGGCTCATTGTGCTGACTCCCGAAGAGCTGCAAAAACGGCTGGACAAGGCCCGCCAGGAGGGGCGGACGCCGCTGGCGCCGACCGAGTGCCGGCTTCAGCAGGGCGAGATCAAAAACGGCTTCGCCCTCTTCGAGGCGGAGTTCGATTTCCACGCCGAGCGGGCCGACGCCGTTTTCGCGCTGGCGTGCGGTCAGGCCAAGGTCACGGCCGTCAAGAAACCGGACGGCCGGACGCCCATGCTGTCCGGCGACGCCAACGGCTACTACATCCAGGTGGAACAACCCGGCGACTGCACCGTCACGCTCAGCCTCTCCGTGCCGCTGTCGCAGCGGCCGGGCGGCGGCCGGGGACTGGATCTCACCTTGCCGCGAAGCGTGGTTACCGAGATCGGCATGGCGCTTCCGCCGGACGCTCGCACCGTCCGCATCAACGGCAAGGATGCGGCCGACATGGGCCTGGACCTCAAGGAGCATCGCAGCGACAAGCCGCCCGGCGCGGTAGACAAGCTGCTGCTGACCGGCTGGCTCGCCATCGGCGTGGATAAACTCGATCTCAGTTGGCAGGGACCGCCGGGGAACGGCGTTCAACCGTTGCGAACGGTTTCAAATCGTGCGACGGTGCGCGTCGAGGGCGGCGCGACGACGGCGGAGGCGGAGCTGGTGCTGCACGCCCAGGGGGAGCCGGCCGGCGAGTGGACCGTGATCGCGCCGCGCGGTTACGAGGTCAAGCCGTCCGCCGCCGACCAGTTGCGGATCAAGTTCCTCACCCACGCCGACGATGCGGCCGGCGTCGCCTGGACCGTCGTGCTGAAGGCGCCGAGCGGCGACGATCTGCGGTTGACGGCGACGCCGGCTCCGGGTCAGCATCCCTCGATTGGGCCCTTCCTGGTTCGCGGGGCCAATCGTCAATCGGGCGTGGTCCTCGTCAGCGCCGTGGGACCGGACGCTCACCCCGTGCTGCATCCTCATCCGGATTTGGCGCAGCGCGACCTCACCGACGAGGAACGCAAAGCCGATGTGATCGCCGCGTATGAATTCGCCGCGGCTCCGGCGCAACCGTGGCTGACGGTGGAGGCCGGCGCGGCGGCGACGACGCTCAAGGTGCGAACCGCCTATGCGTTCAGCCTGGACCACTCCGGCCACGGTCGCGGCCTGGAATGGCAAGCGACCGCCAAGTTCATCGTCTCGGGGTCCGGCCGAACGCCGATCGACCACCTGGACGTGCAGCTGCCGCCGGGATGTCAGTTGCTTCCGTTCAATCAACCGGATGTGACGATTGCGCCGGACAATGCGAATCCGCAGCTGCTTCACGTTTCGCTGGCCGGCGCGGCGCCGGCCGGGTTCAACTTCTCCATCAAGGCAAAGTACACGGCGGCGTTCGGCCCGCAGGGGCAGAGAGAGCCTTTTGCGCTCCCCTATCTCGTGCCTTCCGGAATGCTGGGGATTCAAGACGCCGGGGCGCAGATCGACGCGACGGCGGCCCCCGATCTGGAGCTGCTGGCGCCGCCGGATGCGGATGTGAAAGATCCGCATCATTTCCTGTGGCAGACCGCGACCACGGGTCGGAGCGCCGAGCTGTCCTGGCAGCCGTACACGCCAGAGGTCGTCGTTTCGTCGCTGATCGATCTGACCTTCCACGATCGCACGGCGGAAGTGCGCCAGGAGCTGCGCCTGCATTTCACGCCGGCCGCCCCGACGCAGCTGACGCTGCGGACGCCGGCGGCGCTGGGCGATTCGCTGAAAGTCGTCGGCCAGGGGGCGGTGCTGGCCGACGATCCGACCGCGCCGGCGGGGACGCGCATCCTCAAGCTGCTCGGAAGCGGGGCGGATCAAGCGGCGACGCTGCAATACACGTTCCCCCTGACGCCGATCCCTGGCGAAGGGGCGGCGCCGTCGGTCGTCGTGCCGCTGGCAGCCGTGGATCAGGCGAAGGTCAGCGGCGAGCAGCGCGTCCGCGTCTGGTGCGAAGCGGGCCGGCTGCCGCAGGTCCCCTCAGGCGACTGGTCGCCGGAGGCCGTGGAAAAGGCGCCGGACATGCCGCAGCTGCCGGTGCTGGTGCTGCACAGCCTCAAGCCGGACGCGCCGCTGACGCTGACGTTTTCCATCCCCGGCGCGGCGGCGACCGTGCTGGTGGACCGGGCGCTGCTGCGGGCCGACCTCAAAGGCGACGCTTGGGCGATTCAAGCGAGTTATCTGATCCGCCAGGTCGCCCATGACGCTCTGGACGTGGAGTTGCCGGAAGGACTCGCCGCCAGCGACTTGCACGCAAAGCTGGACGGCGAGCAGGCGGTCGTGGAAGCCGTCGAGCAGGCGAACCCGGACAAGGCGACGCACGCCGTCGCCCGCTTGCGGCTCAGTCCGCGGCTGTTTCTGAAGCCGGCGGTGCTGGAGCTGCGGTACAAATTGCCGGTGCGCGGCGTGTTTCAGGACGCGCTGGCGCCGCCGCGGCTGATCGGCGATACGGGCCAGGCGCCGACGCGCTGGCGCATCACCCTGCCTTCGGATTATGTGGCGTTGGCCCCGGAGGGCGGCGCGGCGGTGGACTGGACGATCGGCCTGCGCGGCCCCCTGCCGGCGCCGCGGCTGGCCGTGACCAACGACGAGCTGGAGCAATGGTTCGGCGGCGGCGACGTCAAAGGCGACCCGAACCCGCCGAGCCTGGTCGCCTGGGGGAGCGCCGGCCAACCCGTCGCGGTCGTTTTCCTGCCCGAATTGCCCTGGATGCTGATTTGCTCGCTCGCGTTGGTCCTGTTCGGGCTGCTGCTGTTCGCGCTGGTCCGCCGCTCCTGCGCCGGCAGCCGGGCCGCCGCGGTCTGCTTCTGGCTGCTGGTTTTGCCGCTCGTCCCCGCGATCGGCACCGTCTGGGCTTTCCATCCAACGATTCTTTATGCGATCGCTTATGGATGTGAACCGGGCGCCGGCGTGCTGCTGCTCTTCGCGGCGTTTCAGGCCCTGATGCTGGAGCGCAACCGCCGCCGCATCGTGTTTTTGCCGAATTTCCGGCGGGCCCGCACCGGCTCGTCGCTGATCCGGGCCGGTTCCAACGGCAGCGGTCGGCCGCCCGGCGAGCCGTCCACGGTGGACGCGCCGCGGTCGTCCGGCAGCAGCCAGCAGCCGGCGTCCAAGACGAAGGGCGAGGAATGAGCCACCGCTAAGAGTACACGCCATGTCCTTTTTTCGGCGATGCGTTCTCCAACCTGCCGCCTTTCTCGTTCCGTTTTGTCTGCCGTTCCTCGTCCGCGGCGACGGATCGCCGCCGCCGCCGGACCCGATTCCGCTGCAGCGCGTCTGGCTGACGCCGGACGGCGTGGCCCGCGCGATGGAACGCGCCCGCCAAGGTCTGCTGGTCAAAATGCCGCGCGACGATTTCGAGGCGCTGGTGCGGCGAGCGGCCCAGGCGGAGGCGGCGCGCAAGAACCCGCCGCGGCTGGTGTCGGCGTCGTACCAGGCGCAGCTGACCGACGGCGGCTTGGCCGGCTCGTGGGAATGGACCGTGGTTTACTCGGCGGCCGGGCCGGGCCTGTTGCCGCTGACGCCGCTCAACCTGGCGCTGCAGCCGCCGTCGCGCTTGATTCCGCCCCATCCGACTCTTAAATCGCCCCAGCTGACGCCGCTCCACCCGGCGCCGGGTCAGCCGTCCGGCAGCCGCGACGCCTTCATCGGCGACTTCGACGGACATAAACCCTCTCTCCTGATCGACTCGCCGGGAGAATACTCCGTGACGGCCGGGTGGTCCGCCCGCGCCGAAGTCCGGCCGGAAGGGCTGCAATTCGACCTGGAATTCCCGCCCAGCCCCGCGGCGGTGCTGGAGCTGGATCTGCCTGCCGACAAGGTCCCCGTGGTGGACGGCGGCGCCTCGGGACCGGACGCGGCCAACGATCCGAACCTCAGGAAGTGGACGATTCCCTGCGGCGGTCGATCGCAAATCGTGCTGTTCATCCGCTCGGCCGACCAGACGCCGGTGGTGCGCGCCGGTTTGGAAGCCACGCAGGTGCTGTCGCCGGACGGCTTGGATGCGACCTATGCCTTCTCGCTCAAGTCGCTGCACCAAGGCGTCCGCGATTTGGTATTCGAAGGCGATCCCGTCTTGCGCCCCTATACCGTGGAAGCGCCGGGGCTGGACCGATGGGACGCCGGCGCCGGCCGGCTGACGGTTCATCTGCTGGCGCCGCTGGAGGAGGGGACGGTGCGAATCCGCTGCGCCGGCCCGCTCGCCGGCCCCATGCGCGGCCCCGGCCCCGTCGTCTGGACCAGCCCGAAAATGCGACTGCTGCAATCCATCAACGGCGGCGAAACGCTTGTCCTCAAGGTCCACCCGGACCTGCGCGTGACCGACCTGGAATCCGGGGCGTTCCGCCTGCAGGAGGCGGCGACCGAGACGGGCGCCGACGGACGCACCGACTGGCAGCGGCTCACATTACTGGGCGGCGGTCTGGCCGAAGGCGGCCGACCGCAGCTCAAGCTGCGGCCCTACGCCGTCGAATTCCGCGCCCGCCAGCTGGCGTGGTGGCGCGTCGATCACTCCGTGCTGACGCTACAGACCTCTTACGAGGCGACGTCCGGCCGGCTCTTTCAGCTGGCGGTGCGTTTGCCTGCGGGATGGGACGTGGACGACGTCACGCTAGCGCCGACCGGCCTGCTGCGGAACCGGGCCGTCCGCAACGAGTGGGGCGTCCGGTTTCTGATCGTCGATCTGCAGAGGGCGCTGACGCCGGCGGACAAGCCGGGACCGCGCGGCGCCAAGCTGACGGTCGAGTTGCGGCCGACCAATCCGGGGGAGGTTCTTCGGAAAGAGCTGCCGTTTCCCGACGCCGAGCCGATCGGAGCGCGGTTTCGGGAAGGGGCGCTGGCGATCGGCTGCGACGAGCAGACGCACCGGCTGCGCGTGGAGACCACGGCGCCGGCCGCCCCGCCGGAGGACGACGGCCCCTGGCAAAAAGATATTCCATCCTATTATTATCCCTATAGGGAGCAGCCGGGCGCCGCGGGGCCGGCGCCGGCCGGCAAGCTTGTGCTGGAGCCGCGGCCGCCGCAAATCCGGGCGCAATGCACCAGCGACGTGGTGCTGTCGGCTGGACAGGTTTCGGTGGAAACACGTCTGCTCCTGGAGGCGGAGCAGGGCAGTCCGGAGGCGCTGCGGTCGGTGGACCTGTATCTGTCGGCGCCGGCGGCGCCGGCGGTTTCCGGCGATCCCTGGAACTGGCGAACCGAGCAAGGCGGCGTCGAGGTGCGCGGCGCCCAGCGGCTGCCGCTTACGGAAGCGGCGACCGGGCTGACGGCGCTGCTGAGCGGGACCGATCCCCTGGGCGGCGCCGCCTTGCTGATCGCACGGCCCCGCGGCGAGTGCTGGCGCCTGACGTTTCAGCGCGCGTTGGCGGTGCATGAACCCGTGGTGCTGCGGGCCGTCGTGGCGCCGAAGGCCGGCGAAGGGCCGCTGGCCCTTCCGCTGACGGCCGTTTTGGGCGCCAGCCGCATGGAGGGCGAAACGACGCTGCACCTGGCGGCGGCCAATCCGCTGCAGGTCGAGGCGGTCGGCGTCCGCGAGGCGTCGGCGGCCGCGGCCCGTCCCCATGGCGCGTCGGCCTGGCGGACGTTCCGCTACAACGGCGCCGCGGTCGGCCTGACGCTCATCGGCCAGCTGCCGGCGGGCGATCGGCCGCCCGAGGCCATCGTCGATTGGGCCGGCCTGACGACCTACGTCCGCGGCGACGGCGAGCTGGAGCATCATTATACCTTTCAGGTCTCTCATTGGTCGCAGAATACCTTGCCGCTGCAAATGCCGGCCGGGGCGCGGCTGATCGCGTTCCAGGTGGACGGCGTCTGGTCGCCGCGGCCCCCGGCGGCGGAGGAAGGATCGGCCGGGGCGGTGCTGGACCTGCCGGCGCCGGCGCGAGCGGGGAACCAGGAGGCCTCCACGCCGCATCGGTATGAGATCGTCTATACGACCCCGGCTTCGACGGCCGGGCCGTGGGCGCGCGTCGAGGCGCCGGCGCCGGCGCCGCCCCTGCCGCCGGCGGTGTTCCGCCGCCTGTGGCGGTTAGCGCCGGAATTCAGCCCGCTCGGCGACGATCGGCTGCGCAGGCGGCCGGGTCCGGGCGAGGGGACGCCCGCCGCGGCGCCGCCGATCCGTCCCGACGATCTGTTTCGGCTCGGCCCCGAACCGCGGGCGATTTCGTGGTCCGGCTCGGCGGGCTGGGACTGGACGCGCCGTCCGGAGGCGCTGCCGGACGTGCTGGCGGGCCTTCGCGGCAAGGAAGCGAAATCGCGAACGCTCGGCGCCGTTCTCGGCGATGCGGCGGCCGGTTTGCGCAAGCGCGGCGAGTTCCTGGTGGTGGACGCAGCGGCGCTGCGCGACGCCGGCGTCGATCCAGCCGCGACCGTGACGCTGAAGCCGGAGAATGGGGAGGACGCCCTGCCGCCGTGGAGCGATCTCGGTTTGGCGGCGGTCGGCTTGCACGGGGGCTGTCTGCTGACGACGCGACGGCAGGGCGCCGCCTGGGGCGAAGCGGCG
>DATKHW010000510.1:0-2263 GCA_035546275.1 Gemmataceae bacterium | reverse complement strand
GGAACAGCAGCACAAGGTGCGCGACGCCCGCATTGGAATAGTGGAATTCCTTGCCGGGATCGGATTTCAGCTTGGCGAACGGCGATTTGTCCGCATGGCCCAGCGCCACATCAAACGCCGTCGCGTCTTCCGGCACGCCTTCTTCGCCGAGGCCCGACGCCATGTTGAGCAGATTGCGAACCGTGATGTCCGCCTTGCGCGGATCGGGCAAGGGCAGCGATTCCGGCAGCCAATCCTCGTTGCACACTTTCGTGTCCAGCGTCAGCTTCTTGCCGTTGGGCGGCGGCGGCACGGGCGCGCCGCCCCGCTCCGCTTCCCAGTCGGCCAGGATCATGCCGAACGCCAGGCTCGTGTACGATTTGGAGCTGGAATAGATGTTATAGGTCCGTTCCTTGTCGCCGTCCTTGTACCACTCGCCGACGATGTAACCGTGGCGGATGATCAGCAATCCCGTGCCGCCTTCGACCTGGGCGTTGTAATCCCATGCCTGTTTCAGCTTGTCCCAGTCCACGCCGCCGGTTTTGGCGATCTCCGCCTTCTGGTCGGCGCTCGGTTCGCCCTGGGCCGGCAGCAGCGTCCGCCACCCGCCCTTGCTCTCCGGCGGAGGGAAATAGTCCGAGATCGTGGGTTTGGCGTCTTTGGGAGGGTCGGCCCGGCCGATTCCGGCCGCGAAAACCGCCAGCACGGTGAAGGCGACGACCAATCTGCGCATGACGTTCTCCTTGTGAGGGAAACACGAGATTCTTCGACGTCCGATTTTTCTGGACGAGGCCAAGCGACAGAGTACACTGGCAAACTGTCCCCTGCAAGCAGGTGCCGCAGCAAAGGAGCCTTCAATGTCCGCCCATCCCGACGAGCAGCCGATCGAGAACAGCGCCTTGGAATCCAGCGAAATCAACGCCAAAAGCCATGGGACGACGCCGCCGGCGCGCGAACCGGACTCCACGTGCAGCATCCGTGAACCGTCCGCAGCCCCGGCGGGCGATCCGGTCGTTCCGGGCTACGAAATCCTCGGCCGGCTCGGCGAAGGCGGCATGGGCGTCGTTTACAAGGCGCGCCATATCGTCCTCAATCGCATCGTCGCCTTGAAGATGATTCTGTCCGGCGAGCACGCCCGGCAGGAGGATCAGGATCGGTTCCGCTTCGAAGCAGAGGCTGTCGCCCGCTTGCAGCATCCGAATATTATTCAGATCCATGAAATCGGCGAATGCGCGGGGCGGCCCTACATCGCATTGGAGTTCGTCGAGGGCGGCACGCTGGCGCAGCGCCTGAAGGCCGGACCGTTGGCGCCGACGACGGCGGCGCGGCTGGTGCGGGCGGCGGCGCAGGCGATGCACCTGGCGCACAGCCGCAACATCGTCCATCGCGATCTGAAGCCGGCCAACATTCTGCTGACGGCTGACGACGTTCCCAAGATCACGGACTTCGGCCTGGCCCGGCGCATGGAAAGCGACGACGGCCGGACTCCGACGGGCGCCATTCTGGGCACGCCGGCCTACATGGCCCCGGAACAGGCCTGCGGCCGATCGAGCGAGGTCGGTCCGCCGGCGGATGTGTACGCGTTGGGAGCGATTCTGTACGAGTGCCTGACCGGACGGCCGCCGTTCAAGGGAGCGACGGTCATGGAGACGATCCGCCAGGCCCTGACCGACGATCCCCAGCCGCCGCGGCGGCTGCGGCCGGGTTTGCCGCGGGATTTGGAGACGATCTGTCTGAAAAGTCTGCGGAAACTGCCGGAACGGCGTTACGCGTCGGCGGAGGCCTTGGCCGAGGACTTGCGGCGTTGGGAGGCGTGTGAGCCGATCCAGGCGCGGCGGGTGGGTGTGCTGGAACGGAACGTCAAGTGGGTGCGGCGGCACGCGACGGCGGCGGCGCTGGCGGCCGTCGCGGCCCTGGCGGCGGCGGCCGGGGTCGGCGGCTGGCTATGGACGTCGCGGGATCGGGCCGATCGTCTGGCCAAGGCGGATTATGCGGCGGACGCAGCCCTGAGCGCGGCGGATGCTGCAGTGAACCAGGCTCGGGCCGTCGAGCGCGCGGCGGACGAAAAGGGTCAAGAAGAGCCGGAAGCGCCGGAGACGGCGAAGCAGGCGTCGGCCCTGTGGCGGCAAGCGGAAGGCTCGGTGAACGAGGCGGAAAGGGACCTGGCGACGGCGCTTGGTGTGGACGCGGCGCGGGCTAGGACGGCCCCGCAGCGGCAGGCAATCGAGGCGGAGTCGAAGCGCGCGGACCGGGAGACGGACCTGCTCGCCGGCCTCGACGCGGC